>NZ_JALBHA010000964.1:0-987 GCF_023006445.1 Bradyrhizobium sp. SHOUNA76 | reverse complement strand
CTGCCGACCCGCATCGGCGGTTTCGGCGGCGTGAGCGGGCTTGCCGATTACGTTCGCAGCGAACGCATCACGCATGTGATCGACGCGACGCATCCGTTCGCAGCCGAGATGAGCCGCAATGCGGTCGCGGCCTGCGCAGAAACCGATACGCCGCTGATCGCGCTGGAGCGCGCGCCCTGGACGAGGGCGACCGGCGACAACTGGATCGAAATAGCTGATGTCGCCGCCGCGGTCGTCGCGCTGCCCGAGGCGCCGGCAAAAGTGTTCCTCGCCATCGGCCGCCAGCACATTGCGCCGTTTGCGATAAAGCCGCAGCACGCCTACACGCTCAGATTCGTCGATCCGCCCGAAGTGCCCCTGCCCTTTGCGGCCGAAATGATCGTATCGCGCGGGCCGTTCACGCTTCATAGCGAACTGGAGATGATGCGTGGGCGCGGGATCGCGTGGATCGTCGCCCGCAATTCCGGCGGCGACGGTGCGCGCGCCAAGATCGACGCGGCCCGCATGCTCGGCCTGCCCGTAATCATGATCTCGCGGCCGGAGCTGCCGCGGCGCAGGCGGGTTGAGAGCGTCACTGACGTGATGCAGTGGCTCGGTCATTCTACCCGCCTCGGCGCATAGACCCAGCGGCCGACGCGACGCGTCTGCGAATTGCCGACGATCACCAGCGTGCGCATGTCGGCCATCTCTGGTGTCGCTTCCTTCAACGTGACCGTCTCGATCCTCTCGTCAGCCGCGCTGATCGCGCGCGCAAAGATCACGAGGCGCTCGCCGCAGCCGGCCTCGCGAAGCACCGCGAGCGCGCGGCCAAATCCTTCCGGCCGGCTCGCCGAGCGCGGATTGTACATCGCAATCGAAAAATCGGCTTCTGCGGCAAGGCGCAACCGCTTTTCGATCATCGTCCAGGGCTTGAGATTGTCCGAGAGATTGATCGCGCAGAAATCATGGCCGAGCGGCGCCCCGGCGCGGGCCGCCGCCGCCAGCATC
>NZ_JALBHA010000963.1:0-989 GCF_023006445.1 Bradyrhizobium sp. SHOUNA76 | reverse complement strand
GGCCGGGCGTGCAGCCCGGTGCGATGCCGCCGCGCCGCACCGGCACCGACGGATCATCGGAGCGGTAGCGCAGACGGTTTAGTCCGTAGCCCGGATGGAGCGCAGCGCAATCCGGGTCTCCTGTCGCTCGTAGCGCCCCCGGATTACGCTGCGCTCCATCCGGGCTACGAAGCTACGCGTTGGGCACGCGACGAACTCCAAGCTCGTCATTGCGAGGAGCCCTTGCGACGAAGCAACCCAGAGTCCCTGCGCGGAAGCATTCTGGATTGCTTCGCTGCGCTCGCAATGACGGCGGAGCAGCAGCTACGTCTTCGCCAGTTCCAGAAAATGCCGCCCGCCGCGATCCTCAGTCTCGACGATCCATGCATCCGGATCGAAGCGGATTTCCCTGGTCAGCCGTTCCTCGATGGTATGCTCCGGCAAGGCCTGCGGCGCGACGGGCACGAAGAAGCGATCGACGGGGCGACCGTCGTCGTAGGAGGTCTGCGGGGCCGGCACGTAGAGCATCGCTTGGCCGTCCAGCAGCGACACCTTCACGAACACCGCGCCCGCCTCCTCGGCACCGCGACGGCGCACCGCGCCGAACACGCCCTCGGTCTGGCATCGGCGCAAATAAGCCGCGACCCATATGTTGGATTTCAAACGCATGAGTCGAACGATAGGCCAGCCGCGCAGTCAGCGCCAGCCGTCGCACGCGCGTGGGAATTATTCGACGGGATGGCCGATCGCCGCACCGAGCTCGCGCAGCAGGCGGTCGGAGAGCTGGCCGGTGACCTGCATCTTGTGTTCGCGTTCGAACTTCTGGATCGCGGACTGGGTCTCTCCGCTCATCGTGCCCGTGATCTTCAAATTTCCGTAGCCAAATTCGGACAGCGCGCGCTGCACGCCGGCGATACGCCGTGCGGCCGGGCTCTGCGGCACGGGAAT
This sequence comes from Bradyrhizobium sp. SHOUNA76, assembly GCF_023006445.1. Taxonomy (NCBI): domain Bacteria; kingdom Pseudomonadati; phylum Pseudomonadota; class Alphaproteobacteria; order Hyphomicrobiales; family Nitrobacteraceae; genus Bradyrhizobium; species Bradyrhizobium sp. SHOUNA76. The sequence continues at coordinate 62 of NZ_JALBHA010000963.1, read as the reverse complement.
CGGGGCCGGCGGACGCATGGCGGACGGCGGCGTCGACGTCGTTTGCTTGACCAGATTGGTCA
>NZ_JALBHA010000962.1:0-993 GCF_023006445.1 Bradyrhizobium sp. SHOUNA76 | reverse complement strand
CCGGCGGCGCTCATGGTCCGGCAATTGACCGGGCTACGGATCACCTGGGCTGCGACCGGCCTGCGACACGCCGCCTGAACGCGCGGCCCCGGCGGTATCATCGGCCCGCCGGTTCCATCGCTATCACTCTGAAAAGACTGAAAAATGTGCGTGTTTGCCATGCGGGCATGGCGCTGGCCAAAACTACCGGCTGCGTGCTATACAGCGCCTGGGTTTCTGGCCGGCCGTCGCAGTGGGACCATGGGCGAGGCAGGCGTTGTTTGAGTGGAGAGGGTGTTGAAGCACAAATTCCCGATTGGAACGCGCGTATTGTTCACGGCCAGCAACGTCGCGCGCCCCGCTGCCAGCGGCTCGTATGAGGTCATCCGTCTGCTGCCGACCGACGGCGATGATTGCCAGTACCGGATCAAGAGCTCGACCGAAGCCTTCGAACGCGTCGCCAAGGAAAGCCAGCTCGCGCTCTCCTGAAACCAGCACGCGCTCCTGAAGGCTGACGCACCCCGCGCATTGGTGCCATCAGGGAATTGTATCCTGCCGCCGTCAAAAGGCCCGCTTCACCTTCAAAAGGTGCGCCGGGGCAGTTGCCGACTCGCGGTGCTCGCTTGACCATTCGCTCTCTGCTCGGGTGAGGGGACGTCGCGCATGAACTGGGCATTGGCCACTTCGCTCGACCAAATCTGGCGCTCGCCGGCCTTTCCGATGTGGATGACGCTGGCCGCTGCCGGATTCTTCGGGTTGATTCTCCTGATCACGCTGCTGCGCGCCGACAGGTCGGTCGCCAATGGCGCGCTGACGGTGATCACGCTGCTGTCCATCGCGATCGCCGGAGCCGCCACTGTGCGCGTCTATGGACCGGCGGGGCAGGACGCCCCGACCGAAGCGCGCGCGCTTGACCGGATCCATCTCGCCGTCGGCGGCGTCGATGGTGGCGTCGTACTCCTTGTTGACGTAGCGCGGGAAGTTGGTGCCCTGCCACTTGTTCTCCTTCGTCGC
>NZ_JALBHA010000961.1:0-1005 GCF_023006445.1 Bradyrhizobium sp. SHOUNA76 | reverse complement strand
AGGCGGCTTCCGTGGCGACCGCGAGGGTGGTTTCCGTGGTGGCGATCGCGACGGTGGTGGCTTCCGCGGCGACCGCGGCCCGCGCCGTCCGCGCGAAGAAGCTGAAACCACGACGGATGGGGAGTAAGAACAATGGCTGAAGCTGGTGCACGCCGTCCGTTTTTCCGTCGTCGCAAGAGCTGCCCGTTCACGGGCGCCAATGCTCCGAAGATCGACTACAAGGACTCCAAGCTCCTGATGCGTTACGTCTCCGAGCGCGGCAAGATCGTGCCGAGCCGCATCACCGCGGTGTCCGCGAAGAAGCAGCGTGAGCTCGCCCGCGCCATCAAGCGCGCGCGGTTCCTGGGTCTCTTGCCCTACGTCATTCGCTGACACGATCAATTCGACCGGCGGCCGTTGAGCCGCCGGTCGCGACTTATTTGAACTCATAAGGCTTCCGGGTCGTCCGGTCGCCGATGGTTGGGGCGAGATGCCTCTAACCGCTCGAAGGGAGCGGGACAGCTGATGATCGCCTTTGTGCTGATAGCCTTGATCGCCGGCGCCGCGTCGGCCCTGATGTTCGCCTCGATCATTTCGGGCGCGCTGATCTCGCTCGTCCTGTTCTATCTCGCACCGCTGCCGCTGATGGTCGCCGCGATCGGCTGGGGACCGCTTTGCGCGAGCCTCGGCGGCATCGCCGCTGCGATCGGCCTCGGCGCCCTGTTCGGCTTGCCCTATTGCATCGCCTTCGCCGTCACCGTCGCGCTGCCGGCGTGGTGGCTCGGCCATCTCGTTCTGCTCAGCCGACCGGCGGGACCTGTCACGCCGGACGCCGCCACCGAACCGCCCGCCGAGGCTGAGCTGGAATGGTATCCGGTCGGCCGCATCCTGTTGTGGCTCGCGGGCTTCGCCACGCTGACCACGATCGCCGCCCTGCTCACCCTCGGGACCGACGCCGAGACCATCCTCGGCACGCTGCGGCGCGGCCTGATGCGTCTCCTCCGGGCCACCGACCCGCAAAGCTCC
>NZ_JALBHA010000960.1:0-1015 GCF_023006445.1 Bradyrhizobium sp. SHOUNA76 | reverse complement strand
GCCCAGATGCGGCGCTGCGTCGTCAGCGTGGTCTCGCCCGGCGCTTCGAACAGCAGCGCGGTCGTCCCCAGCAGGCTGAGTTGCGGCAGGTTCGTCGTCATGCCTCGCCGCTCCAGCGCAATTGCTGCTCGAGATGGTGAATGCTGACGCCGCCACGGATGAACGCGGCATCCCTGACGAGGCGCCGGTGCAGCGGCAGGTTGGTCGCGATCCCCTCCACGCGCATTTCGTCGAGGGCGATGCGCAGCCGGTCCAGCGCCTCGTCGCGCGTCGTGCCGTGCACGACGAGCTTGCCGATCAGCGAGTCGTAATATGGCGGCACGCGATATCCGCTGCTGGCGTGGCTATCGATGCGCACGCCGGGGCCGCCGGGGAGCTCCCAGGCGGTGATCACGCCGGGGGACGGCACGAACGTATCGGGATCTTCGGCGTTGATCCGGCATTCGAAGGCATGACCGTGGCAAGCGATGTCGCCCTGCGCGAACGGCAGCGCCTCGCCCTGAGCAACGCGAATCTGCGCCTCGACGATGTCGATTCCTGCGGTCATCTCGGTGACGGGGTGCTCGACCTGCAGGCGCGTATTCATCTCGATGAAGTAGAACGCGCCATCCTCGACGAGGAACTCGAACGTGCCGACGCCGCGGTATCCGAGCTGCCGGCAGGCTTCGGCGCAGCGCTCGCCGATCTGCGCCAGCACGTCCCGGTCCAGTCCCGGTGCCGGCGCCTCCTCCAGCACCTTCTGGTGTCGTCGCTGCAGCGAGCAATCGCGGCTGCCCAGCCAGACGGCATTGCCATGGGTATCCGCAATCACCTGGATCTCGACATGTCGCGGCCGGTGCAGGAATTTCTCGATGTAGATCTCGCTGTTGGCGAAGCCGCGCCGCGCCTCCTCCCGCGTCACGGCGATCGCATCAGTGAGGCCAGTCTCGCTCTCCACCATCCGCATGCCGCGGCCGCCGCCGCCGCCCGCCGCTTTCAGGATCACGGGGTAGCCGATCTGCCGCGCGATTGAGCG
>NZ_JALBHA010000095.1:0-16132 GCF_023006445.1 Bradyrhizobium sp. SHOUNA76 | reverse complement strand
CCGCGCCCGAGGCCGACACCGGCCCACAGGTTCGGCGCGATCTCGAGCTTGTCGCGCTGGCCGCCGTGGAGCTGCGCCATGCGCTGCTGGCCGACGGAATCCATGCGGGCAAAGTTCTTCTGCGCGAGCGCAATGGTCTCGTCGCTGACATGCTTGATCAGCTCGTTCGCCGCGCGCCAGGCCGCGTCATTGGTCTCGCGGACGATCACGTGAAGCCGAATGCCGAAGGAGAGTTTTCTGCCGCGCCGGCTGGCCACCTCCCTCACCTTCGCGATCTTCTCGGCGACCAGCGCCGGCGGCTCGCCCCAGGTGAGATATTTGTCGACGGTGTCGACGGCGACGTCGACGCCGGCATCGGAGGAGCCACCGAAATAGAGCGGCGGCCGCGGCGCCTGCACCGGCGGGAACAAGAGCTTGCCGCCCTCGACATGGATGTGCTTGCCCTCGGCATTGACGGTCTTGCCGGCGAGCAGGTCGCTATAGACGCCCAGGAACTCGCGAGTGACCTCGTAGCGCTCGTCATGACCAAGGAAGATGCCGTCGCCCTTGTTCTCGACGGGATCGCCGCCGGTGACGACGTTGACGAGGAGCCGACCGTTAGTGATGCGGTCGAGGGTCGCCGTCATGCGCGCCGCAACGCTCGGCGATTGCAGGCCGGGGCGGACCGCCACGAGATAGCGCAGCCGCTCGGTGAACGGCGCGACTGAAGAGGCGACGATCCAGGAATCCTCGCAAGAGCGTCCGGTCGGCAGCAGCACGCCGAAATAGCCGAGCTGGTCGGCGGCCTGCGCGATCTGCCGCAGATAGTTGAAGTTGACCTCGCGGCCGCCGATGCCTGTGCCGAGATAGCGGCCGTCGCCGTGGGTCGGCAGGAACCAGAGGATGTTGGCGTTGGGTTGCTTGCTCATGGACTTGCTCACGATCCTGGTTTCCGAGCGACGTCGGAGATCTTGATGGATTTGGGGATGAGGCCCAGCGCGAAGAACGCGTCGGCGACCTGCTGCTGGTCGGCGATGACGGCATCGGTGATCGGCTTGATGCCGTAGGACTGCCGGCTCAAGGCCACCTCGACCACGGGGACCGGCAATCCGATCGCCGGCGCCAGCTGTTCGGCCACCGCATGGATGTCGCCCTTGGCCCAGTCGTCGACCGTGCTCAGCTCGGCGAGCACGACGTCGACGACCTTCGGATTGGCGTCGAGGAATTTCTTCGACGAGAAGTAGAACTGGTAGTTGGCGACGATGCCGGTGCCATCGGTGAGCGTGCGCGCGCCGGTGGCGGCTTCCGCCGCGGCCTGGAACGGATCCCAGATCACCCAGGCATCGACCGCACCGCGCTCGAAGGCGGCGCGGGCATCGGCCGGTGCGAGGAACACCGGCTCGACTTCCGAATATTTCACGCCGGCCTTCTCCAGCGCCTTGACCAGGAGATAGTGGACGTTGGAGCCCTTGTTGAGCGCAACCTTCCTGCCCTTGAGGTCCGCGACCGATTTCAGCGGGCTGTCCTTCGGCACCAGGATCGCCTCACCCTTCGGGGCCGGCGGCTCATAGGCGACATACTGGATCGGCGCACCGGCGGCCTGCGCAAAGATCGGCGGGGCTTCGCCGGTGTTGCCGAAATCGATGGCGCCGACATTGAGCGCCTCGAGCAACGGCGGACCTGACGGGAATTCGGTCCACACCACCTTGTAGCCGTCGGCGGCGAGCTTCGGCTCCAGCGTGCCCTTGCTCTTGAGCAGCACCAGCTTGCCGTATTTCTGGTAGCCGATGCGGACCACCTTGTCCTGTCCGTAGGAGGTGCCGACCGCGGCGGCGACGATGCCGATCGACAGCACGATGGCCGCGATCACGCGCTGGATGATGCGTCTCATGTTCAAACCCTTGTGGATGGGAAGAGTGGTGGGCACGGTCAGGCTGCCGAGTTGCGCCAGACGATGTCGCGGATCTGAATCGGCTTCGGGATCAGGCCGAGCTTGTAGAAGCGGTCGGCGACGCCCTGCTGGGTCACGACGATGTCGTCGGTAACCGGACCGACCACGAAGTTCGCGCGGTTGGCAGCAACGGTCTGGATGTCCAGCGGCACGCCGGTGATCGCGGCGAGCGACTTTGCGACCTCGTCGCGATGCTGTTCGGCCCATTTACCGGCGGTGGTCGTGACATCGACGATCTGTTGCAGAACCGCACCATGGTGCTTCGCGAACTCGCGATTGGCGATGTAGAAGGAATTGGTCTTGGTGACCTCGCGCGAGTTGACCAGGATGCGGCCGTTCTGCTTGGCCTCGCCGATCGCGAAATAGGGATCCCAGATCGCCCAGGCCTCGATGCTGCCATTGGCGAAGGCGGGACCTGCGTCCGGCGGCGTCAGATAGACCGGCATGATGTCGGCATAGGTGAGACCTGCCTTCTCCAGCGTCTGCACCACGATGTTGTGCGCGCTGGAGCCCTTGGTGAAGCCGATGCGCTTGCCCTTCAGATCGGCGATGGTGCGGATCGGGGAGTCCTTCGGCACCAAAATGCCCTGGCCGTTGGTGATGGGCTGGCCGGCGGCATAGACAATGGCCGCGCCCGCGGCCTGGGCGAACACCGGCGGAGAATCGCCGACCGCGCCGAAATCGACGCTGCCGACATTCATCGCCTCCATCATCGGCGGGCCCGAGGAGAACTCGATCCATTTCACCTCGATGCCTTGCGGTGTGAAATGTTTTTCCAGCGAAGCTTGCTGACGCGCGATCACCAGCACGCCGGTCTTCTGATAGCCGATACGAATTTCCTTCACCGCGTTCTGCGCATTGGCGCGCGAAGCGAATGCAGCCGCGGCTGCAGTTCCAGCAGAGAGCCTCAAGAAGTCACGACGCTGCATTCCACACTCCCGGCCGCATGCGGCCGCTGTTCATTCACGTGTGGATGATGATGGTGCGGGTTACTGGAGGTGTCGAGACGTCCGGGAAAATAGCGATGCGAGCACTGCGCACGCGGCCGTGCACATGATTAATCTTTCAAGCGGCGACGACGATGCAGAGCGATTCTTTTCGCACGTGAATGTGAGCGCCGCACTCCTGCCCTCGCCTTCGCCGTCATTCCCCGCGAAAGCGGGGGATCCAGCATTTCAGAGACGTCCACAGTTCACACGACTGCCGCGGCGTACTGGATCGCCCGCCTCGCGGGCGATGACACCGTCCTTTTGGCGCGTGTGCACTTCCCGCCTAATGCCACCGCACCGGCAAATTCTGCAGCCCGCGGAACGCCCAGCCGCCGATCCGCACCTCCTCGTCATCGGCCAAGGCAAGTTGCCTGGCGCGGGCGAACACGGTCGGCAGCGCGACGTCCGCGATCATGGCGCGGGAGGCCCACGCGCCGGCGCAGAAATGCGGACCCGCGCCGAACGCGACGCTCTTCGTCGTATCACGCCGCACGTCGAACTGATCGGCGCGGTCAAAATGCTTCTCGTCGCGATTGGCCGAGCCGAACATCAGGAACACGCGCTCATCAAGCTCGAACGACACGTCGCGGATCGTCCACGGTTTTGCGATCCGGCGCGGCGACATGCCGATCGGCGAGATCCAGCGGGCGTATTCCTCGAATGCCTCGAGCCAGGTCACCTCGCCCTTGCGCACGAGATCGAGCTGCTCGGGATGGGTCAGCAGCGCCCACACCGTGCCGGCAATCGCCTTGCGCGGCTCGTTCTGACCGCCGGAGATCGCGAGTTTTACATTCGCGCGCACGCTCTCCATCGCCATGCCCGAGGCGAGCAGCACGCCGAGGATGCTCTGGTCGGGGTTCTTGCGCATCACCGGCAGGATGTCGTCGATCGCGGCATCGATGCCTGACGTCGCCGCGTGGCAACGCGCCTCGACGGCGGGATCGCCGGCATAGTTGGCGATGCCCTCGATCATGCCTTGCGACCACGCATCCATATCCCCAAAGCCGATATTGGTGAGGCCGGTGATCGACTTCAGGCATTCGCCGGAGAACGGCAGCGCGAAGTCGCGCATGAAATCGATCCGCCCCGGCTCGATCGCATCGAGGATGCGGTCGGCATGGGCCTGGAACAGCGCGGTCCAGTGCGCCTTCACCGTCCTCGGCGACACCGTCGGGAACATGGCGCGGCGTTCGACCTGATGCGCCTCGCCGTCCTTGCGCATCATGTTGTGACCCATCAGCCGGTTCATCAGGCCGGCGGGCTGGTGCGAGGAGAACACGTCGATCTGCTTCTCGGAGATCGAGATGTCGTCGCGGCTCGTCAGCAGCGTCGAGCCGAGCTGCGGCACGAAGGCGATCGGCGCCTGCTTGCGCATCGTTGCGAGCATCGGATAGGGGTCGGCCCAGAATGCGGCCGGGTCGATGTCGATGCGCGGCGCGGTACTCAAGACGGTTTCCCCTGGGGTATGCTCCAGGGCAGACTAGCGAACTCCGCGGCCGGCGTCTGTCCCTAGTGATAGGGACCGACTGAGTTACCGGGCCTCGGCGACCTTCGGTCCAGACGGCAGCATCTGTGCGTTGGCCGCCAAGGGTCGCTTCGATGCCGACGTCGGGTCCGGCAATCGGAAAGCGGCGTCGGCGGGCGCTGCCTGCAATGGCCGGCGGGCAGCGGTCGCCGGAAGCACGATCACTTTTGCTCCGACTTTCACCCGCTCATAGAGGTCCGTCACGTCGTCATTGGTCAGCCGGATACAGCCGGACGAAACCTTCTTCCCGATCGTATCGGGGTTGTTGGTGCCGTGAATGCGATATTCGGTCTCGCCGAGATACATCGCGCGGGCACCGAGCGGGTTGCCGGGACCGCCTGCCATGAACCGCGGCAGATAGGGCTGACGTCCGATCATCTCTGCGGGCGGATGCCAATCCGGCCATTCTGCCTTACGGGCCACGGTCTGCTCACCGGACCATGTGAAACCTTCGCGGCCGACACCGATGCCGTAGCGCATCGCCTGCCTGTCATTGAGGACGAAATAGAGGAACGTGTGTCCGGTATCGATGATCACGGTGCCCGGCGGCTGGTGGCTGGCATAGTCGACCACCTGCCGGACAAGTGCGCCGGGACCGTCAGCGGCTTTTGGCGGCTCGACCAGCGCTGCCGCCGGGGCCGGAATCGGAGCGGGAACTGCAGCCGGGGCCGGAGTCGGCGCTGACGCGCGAACCGGAGGTGCCACGTAAACCGGCGTTGACGACGCCTGGGCTTGTTGCGCGGACGGCTTCCGTACCGGTTGCACGCCCGCCGGGCCGGACAGCAAACCGTAGCCCAAAGCGCCGACGGCCACGGCGCCAATGGCAACTCTCGCGACCATTGGGATTGCGAGCGTCTCTGCCTTCTTGCCGCGTTTGGCTCGCTTGCTCATACCCTTCTCCAGGTCACCATGCCCAAGAGAGGTATCGAGCAAAATTTAAGAAACTTCGAAGCGATGTCGCTCAGGCAGGAACCGCCAGCGATGGTTAACGCCGACTTCTTGCGGGGCAGCCTGAGAATTGGGAGCTATCGCTTGCTATCTGGGTAGCGACCTGGACGACGCGCTTCGAGGTCGCCCGGCGGATCGGACATGCTCCGCTCGTCATGGACGGCGGCTTCGGGTCAAAGCTCATCTCGCCAGCTTGCTGGACCGAGTCAGATCAACGCTGCAGAGCGGACACAGACTCTCCCCACCGAATGTCGGCTATGCGCGCCAATTCCGGACTCTTGCGCCGCAAAAAAGGAAGTAGCAACACTACGTCCTTGCAGGGCGAGCTAGGTGGACTGAGGGGGGCTGTGTGAGAAGCGAGATTCGATTTGTGATGCATCCGGATGACGAGGCTGTCCTGATGTCGGAGTTGTTACGCGACCCCGTGGTTCTTCTCGTAGATGGCCCGCGGTGGAAGTCGGCAGCGCCCCCCACAACTCGAAATGTCGCTTCTGTCGGTTACCACTGCATCATCTGGTCCCCCGAGGACCTGCCAAAGCTACCAGCCGAATTCATCCTATCGTGCAACGATTGGTATTGCAGAGGAGAGTATGCAACAATTCAATTCATAAGGTGCGTGATCACCAGCACGGTGATCACACAGGGCCGATTTGCAATCGCGACTGATCAGGCAAGCGAGAAGACCGCGGCGAACGTCGAACGCCGTTACAATTTGTTGCGTCGTTGGATCAAGAAAACCTGCGTCAACTCCGTCGTCCGTTGGCGCAATCCGGGGATTCCGGAAGCCCCGGCCGGACCAAACAGATCCGCGAATCCAAGCAGCCCAGACCGATCGCTATGGGTTGGACCCTCTGCGATGAATTGGCTGACCGCCGATGCAACACGGCGGATCAAAATCTCGCCAGAGACCCTTGTAGAAGGGTTTATCAGCCAACGATCGATCTGACGTCGGACCCTGCGGTCAGCTTAGCATGACCCGCAAGATGTCCCAGTTTCCGCGACGAGAGGGACTTTGGCGATGCTTCGCTGCTGTCGAAGGGAAGCTTGTCTGCATTGGGTCAAAGGCTGCCCTCACCGGCCAGCATGACCTTGTCGGGTCCCCTCCCGGAAGCAGACGTCGCCACGGTCGGAACGAAGGTCCGTTACGGGCCAGACGCGGACCCATTACATTTCACCGCACATTGAGCAGTACCCATAGCTGTGAAATCTTGCCGTCATCGAAAATGGCCACGTCCGCACCCGTCACGGTTGCCGGGCCGCCTTCAGGTCCGGCGTGCCATGAGAGATGTGCCAATCCGTGATGCCCGACTGCTGCACCCTCGGGTACAAAACGAAATGCTGGTCCAAATTGCTTGAGCAAATCTCCGGCAACGCGCGAGATTGCTTCCCGACCTTTTACAATATTTGTCGGTTCATACATGACCGGCTGTTCGACGAACAAATCATCGATGGCGGTCCGACGCTTATCGTCATCCCGTTCGTTGAATACCCGCTCTAGATTCGATCGAAGGATGTCGTCAAAATCGACTTCTTGCTTTGTCATCTGCATTCCATTCTTGATCTACCTGCCTTCAAGCGAACTTGAGGGACCTTGGATACCTGTTTTTGCAAGCAGGTACAAACAGCCCCGCGTTCGCCCTCAAAGGTAAAAGGGCCAGCAGAGTGCGCGACAGAATGTCCGCTGTGGGTCAAAAAGGCGACGATCCTGGCGACCAACGGCATGTCCGCTTCGCTCTCGGAAACAGACTTCTCCCTCAGTTGAGGCCGCGCGGACTCGCGAGCAGCCGCAGCACGATCGAAAACAATTCGTTCTGCGAGGAGATGCCGAGTCGCTGATAGGCGCGCTTGCGGTAGGTCAGCGTGGAATGCAGGCTGATGCCGAGCGCTTGCGAGATCGCCTCGGAGCTGAAGCCGAGCAAAATGCGGCGGCAGACCTCCTGCTCGCGCGGCGTCAGCGCGGAGAGCGGCGCGCGTGTCGCGAACAATGCGGCGAGGTTCTGGTCGGGCGTCGCGGTCGAGGCCTGCTGGAAATGACGTGCGACGCTGGCACCGATCGCGGGCGCGATTGTTTGAAGCCGCACACGCTCGGCATCGCTGAAGCGGCCCTGGGCCGTGATGCGATAGAAGTTGACGTAGAAGCAGGTGTCGCCGGTCCAGATCGCGGTCGCGCATTTGTCGACGATGCCGGAATCGAGGAAGAAGATCTTGCGGTAGCGCGCGCCGTACATGCGCGGCGCGAAGGACGGCAGCATGATCGGGGCGCCGCCCTCGGTTTCGAACAGCACATCGCGGTTGGGATCGGATTCATGGAACTGGCCGGCATAGGCCGCGCCGAGATCGCCGCCGATCGGGATGTTGCCGGCATCGAGCAGGCAGTCTACGGCGCCAGCGCGCGACAGCGCGAACACCATGCAATGGCCGACATCGGCCTGCCGGCGCAGCGTGTCGATCAGGACTTCTGGGAAATCGGAGCGGCCGATGGCGAGCACCGCGGGCGTGATATCGCCGGCCGCCGGATTTGCAGGCGTTCCGCGAGACCACATCGTTCTCTCCCTATCGCCGTTTGCTGAAGGTTTATCAGCAATGGCCACGCAGCGGAAGACGCAGGGCGCCTGGATATGCCGCGCAAGGCCGCCGCCCCCCGTGGACGGAGGGCTCCACTCAGGAATTCGTTTGCCGCAGGATCTTGTCCATTGTCTTTCCCTTGGCCAGCTCATCGATCAGCTTGTCCAGGTAGCGGATCTCTCGCATCGTTGGTTCTTTGATGTCCTCCACCCGGACGCCGCAGACGACGCCCTTGATCATGGATCGAGAAGGATTGATCCGAGGCGCCTGCGCAAAGAAGGTTTCAAAGTCCGTCTGCTTCTTCAGCTGAGCTTCCAGCTCCTTCTGACCATAGCCGGTCAGCCAGGAGATGATCTGATCGACCTCGGCTTTTGTCCGCCCCTTTTTCTCGGCTTTCGCAACGTAAAGCGGATACACGCTGGCGAAGCTCATCGTGTAGATTCGGTGCTTTGTCACGATGCGTAGTCCCCCTACCCCGCCGCAGCCTTCGCCGGTGCCACATTGATGGCGAGCTTGCCGTAGCGGTCGGTGAACGCCTCGGTGTCGATCTCTTCCAGCTTGATCTCGCCGCTCATCACACCCTGCTTCCACGCCGCCTGCGCCGGATCGTTCTGAAACTCCGGCATCACCTCGCGGCCGAACAGCTCGAGCGATTCGCAGATGTGCTCGTGGCTGTTCTTACCGGCCTGGTTGAGCAGGATGACCTGGTCGATATGCGACGACTGGAACCGCTTCAGCTTCTTTCGGATCGTCTCGGGCGAACCGATCAGGCCGCCGCGCAAGGCCGCCTCCTGCGCCCCGGGATTGTCGCGCTTCCATTTGTTGTACTCGTCCCACATGTTGACGGTGTAGGGCGCGGGCCGCTGGCGGTTCTGCGAGGCGCCGTAGAAGCGCAGCGCGAACTGGAAGAAGGTGGCGCCGTCGGCGCGGGCACGCGCCTCCTCGTCGGTCTTGGCGCACATGAAGAACGAGACCAGCGCCATGTTGGGGTTGATCTCGTAGTCCGCAAGCTTGGAGAGCCGCTTGGTCATGGCGTTGTAATAGGCGTGCACCCAGGCGTGCGCGGCATCGGCGCTGACGAACTGGAAGCCGAGCGCGCCAAAACCGTGGCGGCCGGCGCGCTCGATGGTCGGCAGCTGCGAGCAGGCCATCCACAGCGGCGGATGCGGCTTCTGCACCGGCTTCGGCACGACATTGCGCAGGGGGATGTCGAAATACTTGCCGTGATACTCGCTGCCTGCGTCCTTGAACATCGGGAAGATCGCGGCCACGGCCTCCTCGAACACCTCCTTCTTGGTCTCCATGTCGCGGCCGAACGGGGTGAGCTCGGTGATCGAGGCGCTCTCGCCCATGCCGAATTCGCAGCGGCCGTTGCTGAGCAGGTCCAGCACCGCGACACGCTCGGCAACGCGGGCCGGATGGTTGGTGGTGAGCTGGAGGATGCCGTGGCCGAGCCGGATGTTCCTGGTGCGCTGGCTGGCGGCGGCGAGGAAGGATTCCGGCGAGGGCGAGTGCGAGTATTCCTCGAGGAAATGATGCTCGACCACCCAGGCATGGTCGTAGCCGAGCTTGTCGGCGAGTTCCATCTGCGAGAGAGCGTTCTGGTAGAGGGCGAACTCGTCGCCGGCCACCCAGGGCCGCGGCAATTGCAGCTCGTAGAAGATGCCGAACTTCATGGGCGTCGCTCTCCCGCATTATTGTTGTTAACGTCATCTTAATGCGCGAGACGGCGCTGTCTACGAAGTCCCAATTCCGCCCCGCGGACAACGCTCGGGCGTCGCGCGCGATCAACACAATGCTGACGGTGCGGTGTGCAACGCAGCGTTCGCTCTGAGCCGGTTGATCTAAATCAAGGTACCTGGAGCTCGTCCTCCTAAGGTGTCGTCAAGGCAACGGCCCGGATGCCGTCCCGATTCCCATACCATTCAGAGAGACCGAATATGTCGGCCCCTGACGACACGACTTCGCGCGTGCGCCGTAAGCGCATGGAGATTTTTGCGTTCCTGTTCCTGACCGCGGTCGTAATGCCCGTCCTCGCGGTCGGAACGGTCGGCACTTACGGGCTCGGGGTCTGGATCTACCAGATGTTCGCCGGCCCTCCCGGCCCGCCGCCCTCCCCGCATTGATCCCCAACGAGCGAAAGACAGGCATCATCATGGCTCACGCCACACTCAATCGCCGCGCCTTGATCACCGGCCGGGTGCTCAGCGCCGACCGCGTCATCGCGCCGCCGGGCGCCGAGATCGCCAGCATCATCGTGCAGGCGCGCCCCGAGCATCTCGCCGAGCTCGAAGCCGAGATCACCGCGCTGCCGGGCTGCGAGATCCACGGCCGCGATCCGCGCGGCAAGCTTGTCGTCGTGACCGAAGCGCCCGATGCCGGCAGCCTCGGCACCATGCTCAACACCATCCAGTCGCTGCAACACGTCTATTCCGCCGCACTGGTCTTCCACGCCATTGAAACCGCCTGAGTCAGGAAGAGCCATCATGACATCGCCCAAGCTCGACCGCCGCCAGATGCTGAAGCTCGAGGCCGCCGCGATCGCGGCCGCCGCCGCTGGCATGCCGGCTCCGGCGCTCGCCGCCAATCTCGTTACCGAGCGCAACAACAGCGAAATGAAGTGGGACAAGGCCGCCTGCCGTTTCTGCGGCACCGGCTGCTCGGTGATGGTCGGGACCAAGGACAATCGCGTCGTCGCGACGCACGGCGACATCAAGGCCGAGGTCAATCGCGGCCTCAACTGCGTCAAGGGCTACTTCCTCTCCAAGATCATGTACGGCCACGACCGCCTGACCCAGCCGATGCTGCGCAAGACGAACGGCAAGTACGACAAGAACGGCGAGTTCACGCCGGTGTCCTGGACCGAAGCCTTCGACATCATGGAGCTGAAGTGGAAGGAGGCGATCAAGAAGCGCGGGCCCAACGGCGTCGCGATGTTCGGCTCCGGCCAGTGGACGATCTGGGAAGGCTATGCCGCCTCGAAACTGTTCAAGGCCGGCTTCCGCACCAACAACATCGACCCCAATGCGCGGCACTGCATGGCGTCCGCCGTCGCCGGCATGATGCGGACCTTCGGCATCGACGAGCCGTCAGGCTGCTATGACGACATCGAGGCGACCGACGCCTTCGTGCTGTGGGGCTCCAACATGGCGGAGATGCACCCGATCCTGTGGACGCGTCTGGCCGACCGCCGTCTCTCGGCGCCGCATGTCCGCGTCGCCGTGCTCTCGACCTTCGAGCACCGCTCGTTCGACCTCGCCGACATCGGCATGGTGTTCAAGCCGCAGACCGACCTCTACATCCTCAACGCCATCGCCAACCACATCATCAAGACCGGCCGGGTCAACAAGGACTTCGTCGCCGCACATACGGTGTTCAAGCGCGGCCAGACCGATATCGGCTACGGCCTGCGCCCGGAGCATCCGCTCCAGAAGAAGGCGACGGGCGCGTCGAAGCCCAACGACTCCACCGACATCAGCTATGACGAGTTCGTCAAGTTCGTCTCGGAGTACACGTTGGAGAAGGCCGCCGAGATGTCGGGCGTGCCGCTCAACCGGCTGGAGGCACTCGCCGAGCTCTATGCCGATCCCAAGACCAAGGTGGTCTCGTTCTGGACTATGGGCTTCAACCAGCACACCCGCGGCGTCTGGTGCAACAACCTCGTCTACAACATCCACCTTCTGACCGGAAAGATCTCCTCGCCCGGCAACAGCCCGTTCTCGCTGACCGGCCAGCCCTCGGCCTGCGGCACCGCGCGCGAGGTCGGCACCTTCTCGCACCGCCTGCCCGCGGACATGGTCGTGACCAACAAGGCGCATCGCGATCACGCCGAGCACATCTGGCAGCTGCCCGAAGGCACCATTCCGGACAAAAACGGCGCCCACGCCGTGCTGCAAAGCCGGATGCTGAAGGACGGTCTGATCAACGCCTATTGGGTCCAGGTCAACAACAACCTCCAGGCCGGCCCCAACATCAACGAAGAGACCTATCCCGGCTTCCGCAACCCCGACAATTTCATCGTGGTCTCGGATGCCTATCCCTCGGTGACCGCGCTTGCCGCCGACCTGATCCTGCCGACCGCGATGTGGGTGGAGAAGGAAGGCGCCTACGGCAACGCCGAGCGGCGCACCCAGTTCTGGCATCAGCTCGTCTCGGCGCCGGGCGAATCGAAGTCCGATCTCTGGCAGCTCATGGAGTTCTCCAAGCGCTTCAAGATCGAGGAGGTCTGGCCCGAGGAGCTGATCGCCAAGAAGCCGGACGTCCGCGGCAAGACGCTGTTCGACGTGCTCTACAAGAACGGCCAGGTCGACAAATTCCCTGTAACCGACATCGAGCCCGGCTACGCCAACGACGAATCCAAGGCCTTCGGCTTCTACGTCCACAAAGGCCTGTTCGAGGAATATGCCCAGTTCGGCCGCGGTCATGGCCACGACCTCGCGCCGTTCGACACTTATCACCGCGAGCGCGGCCTGCGCTGGCCGGTGGTCAACGGCCAGGAGACGAAGTGGCGCTTCCGCGAGGGCAGCGACCCCTACGTCAAGCAGGGCGCCGAGGTGCAGTTCTACGGCTACCCCGACGGCAAGGCGCGTATCTTTGCGCTGCCGTTCGAGCCGGCGGCGGAATCGCCCGACAACGACTATCCGTACTGGCTCTCGACCGGCCGCGTGCTGGAGCACTGGCACTCCGGCACCATGACGCGCCGCGTGCCCGAGCTCTTCAAGGCCTTCCCCGAAGCCGTCTGCTTCATGCATCCTGACGACGCGTCGGAAGCCAAGCTCCGGCGCGGGGATGAAGTGAAGGTGGTCTCCCGCCGCGGCTTCATCCGCGCCCGGGTCGAAACGCGCGGCCGCGACCGGCCGCCGCGCGGCCTCGTCTTCGTGCCCTGGTTCGACGAATCCAAGCTGATCAACAAGGTGACGCTGGACGCCACCGATCCGATCTCGCTGCAGACCGACTTCAAGAAATGCGCCGTGCGCATCGAGCGGGTGAACCTGTCATGATGAAGAGAATTGCAATTGCCCTGCTCGCGGTCGCAATCGCCGCGGGTACGAGCTCATTGACCGCTCAGACGGTGACGTCAGGCCTGCGCGGCCCGACCCCGCTCAATGACGAGGGCCCGGCGCCGCCGATGCTGCCGAACCGCAACACCTCCGAAAAGGAGGTGCGCAACTATCCGGAGCAGCCGCCGGTGATCCCGCACAATATCGACGGCTACCAGATCGACCTCAACGGCAACAAATGCCTGTCCTGCCACGCGCGGGCGCGCACGGCGGAGTCGCAGGCGCCGATGGTCTCGATCACGCACTTCATGGACCGTGACGGCCAGTTCCTGGCTTCGATCTCGCCGCGCCGCTTCTTCTGCACGGAATGCCACGTGCCGCAGAACACCGCCAATCCGCCGGTCAGCAACGACTTCACCGACATCGACACGCTGCTGTCGCGCTCAAGCCCCGGTGGCCGGCGATGACGACGACCGCTGACGAGCCCAATGCCGAGCTGAAGGCCAAGCGCGGCTTCCTGGCGCGAAGCTGGGACTTTGTGCTGGAGCTCTGGCGGGTGCTGACCCGGCCGAGCTCGGTGTTCGCGCTCGGCACCCTGGTGCTGGCCGGCTTCGTTGCCGGCGTGATCTTCTGGGGCGGTTTCAACACGGCGCTGGAAATCACCAACACCGAGAAGTTCTGCACCGGCTGCCACGAGATGAAGGACAACGTCTACGCCGAGCTGAAGTCGACCATCCACTTCAGCAACCGCTCCGGCGTGCGCGCGACCTGCCCGGACTGCCACGTCCCGCACAACTGGACCGACAAGATCGCGCGCAAGATGCAGGCCTCCAAGGAGGTCTGGGGCAAGATCTTCGGCACCATCGACACCCCCGAGAAATTTAGGGACCACCGGCTCGAGCTGGCGGCCCATGAATGGGCGCGTTTCAAGGCCAACGATTCGCTGGAGTGCCGCAACTGCCACAGCGCCGATTCCATGGACATCACCAAGCAATCGCCGCGGGCATCAGTGGCCCACCAGCGCTTCCTGTTCACCAAGGAAAAGACCTGTATCGACTGCCACAAGGGCATCGCCCACCAGCTGCCCGACATGCGCGGCGTTCCGGGCTGGCAGTAGGGCCGGAGGCAGTGGGATTCGCCCCGCTTGAACCGGCGGGGCGAATGGTTAGTTTTGGCGGGTAGCGAATCGGTCGATTTCGCACCTCTCAAGACAGACATGGCCACCTTTACCCCGCATCAGGATGCCGCGCTCAAGGCCGTCGGCGACTGGCTGAAAGCCAAACCCGGCCGTAACGGCACGCCGCCGGTGTTCCGCCTGTTCGGCTTCGCCGGGACCGGCAAGACCACGCTGGCGCGGCACATCGCCGAGGGCGTCGACGGCGAGGTGAAATTCGCCGCCTTCACCGGCAAGGCCGCCCTCGTCATGCGCAACAAGGGTTGCGACGAGGCCTCCACCATCCACTCGCTGATCTACCGCGCCCGCGAATCCGGCGAGGAGCAGCCGAGCTTCGAATTGTGGGACGACGCGCCGGCCTCGAAAGCCAAGCTGATCGTGATCGACGAATGCTCGATGGTCGACGCCGAACTCGGGCGCGACCTGATGTCGTTCGAGTGCCCGCTGCTGGTGCTGGGAGATCCCGCGCAGCTGCCGCCGATCCAGGGCGGCGGCTTCTTCACCAACACCGAGCCCGACGCGATGCTGACCGAGGTGCATCGCCAGGCGCAGGACGATCCGATCGTGCGGATGTCGATGGACGTCCGCGAGGGACGCGAGCTCGACATCGGCCGCTACGGCGAGAGCGAGGTGGTGTCGCGCAAGGAGCTCGACCCCGATCGCGTCATGGGCGCCGACCAGGTGCTGGTCGGCCGCAACAACACGAGGCGCGCGTACAATATGCGCGTGCGCCAGCGCCAGAACATCGAGGATACCTTTCCGGTCGCCGGCGACAAGCTGGTGTGCCTGCGCAACAACCGCAAGAAGGGCCTGTTCAACGGCGGCCTCTGGCGGGTGAAGTCGCGCAACACTACGCGCTCGAAGTCGCGCATCCTGTCGATGCGGCTGTCACCGGACGAGGACTTCGGCCACAAGGTGACCAAGGTCTCGGTGCGCGCCGATTGCTTCGAGGGCGGCGTCGAGCAGATCGCCTGGGAGCAGCGCAAGCCCTATGACGAGTTCGACTATGGCTATGTGCTCACCGTGCACAAGTCGCAGGGCTCGCAATGGGACGACGTCGTGCTGTTCGACGAGAGCTTTGCGTTTCAGGAGAGCCGGGCGCGATGGCTGTACACGGGCATCACGCGGGCGGCGAAAAGGTTGAGCATCGTCGTTTAGAACACCGCTGCCGTAGGGTGGGCAAAGGCGCAACGCGCCGTGCCCACGCGCTTTATTCCTTATAGAGAGAGATCGTGGGCACGGCGCGTTGCGCCTTTGCCCACCCTGCAGCACGACGAACGTGGCCCCTCACTTCCCCGCCACAAAATAGAAATCCTCGCGTCCCGGCGGCGAGCCGTAGGTGAAGGGCTGCTGCCCGTGCCTGGTCGCGGCCCAGACGTCGTCGCGGATGATGTCGAACAGTTTTCGGATCTCGATGCGCGGCTGCTTGATCTCGCGCGCCAGCGCGGTGGCAAATGGGCTGTTGGCGCTGCCGTCGCCGTCCATCGCGGTCTCGCCATGCTTGGCGGCGTAGACCACCATGAAGCCGGCGCCGGGCTCGATGTTGGAAAAACCCTTGTCGACCAGCTTCAGCGACAGCGTGCGCTGCATGGCCGGCGCGAACGGATTGTCGCGGCAGGCATCCAGCACCACGAGACGCACCTTTCGCGCAGCCCCGACGGCGGCGATCACCTGCTCCAGCGCGACGGCCTCGGTCTCGGCGTCCTTGTCGGCGGTGAGCTTGGCGTCGACCGGAACGAGATAGTTCACCCCGCCGATCTCGAAACCGTGGCCGGCATAATAGACCACCGCCCAATCGGCCTTTTCCGCTTCCTCGGCGAAGGCTTTCAGCGTCTGGAAGAACTTGTCGCGGGTGAGGTCTTTCGTGTCCATCACGCTCTGGAAGCCGAGATCGCGCAGCACGCTTGCGATCAGCTTGGAATCGCGCGGCGGATTCGGCAGCGCGTGGGCGTTCTTGTAGGCGCCGTTGCCGATCACCAGCGCGACGCGGCGGCCGGTGGC
>NZ_JALBHA010000959.1:0-1021 GCF_023006445.1 Bradyrhizobium sp. SHOUNA76 | reverse complement strand
GCTCGCGCCAGTAGCCGAGCTGCCGCTCCAGCCGCTCGCCCGACAGGAAGCCGCGCTGCCACACCGCGTAATCCGCATACTGGATCGCAAGCGGCGGCAGCGGCGAGGCCTGCCCCGCGGTGAACGCCCCGTACAGCGCGCCAAGCTCACGCAGCAGCAATCCCATCGACCAGCCGTCGGAGGCGATGTGATGCACCACCACCACCAGCACGTGGTCGTCGTCGCCGAGCCGCACCAGCCGCGCCCGGAACGGCGCCTCGCCCGACAGATCGAATGCGCGCGACACCTCGCCCGACACGATCCGCCGAACCCGGCCCTCGATCTCCTCGCGCCGCTCCAGCCCGTCCAGATCGTCGCGCCCAAGCCCGATCCCGGCGCCGTCCCCGATCAGTTGCACCGCATCGCCGTCCGCCGTCGCAATCCGCGTCCGCAAAACCTCGTGACGACCAACCAGTCCCGCCACCGCCCGCTCCAGCGCCGCCACGTCCAGCACGCCCTGCAGCCGCAGCACCACCGGCATGTTGCGCGTGTTCCCCGCGCCCTCGATCTGCTCCAGAAGCCACATCCGCTCCTGCGCAAACGACAACGGGAGATTCGACGATCGCGGCACCACGGGAATCGGGTCTTCGACGCCGGTCTCGTTGAGACGGGTGAAGAGAGCAATGATATCGCTCTTCTGCTCAAGAAGCCGCTGCCTGAGACTCGGCGTCAGTTGATCGTTCTGGCCTCTGATCCTGAGGACATCGCCGTCGCAAAGGATCTTGATACCCCGGCGGCGAAGCTCAGTGAGTAGCTCAATGCTGCTCAAAACACCCACTCCTCTTCCGGGTCGGGTGTATGAAGTGCCCCCGCTCTGTTGGTGTTGATCCAATCCGACAGCTGGATCTGCTCGGCGAGCTCCGTTATGCTGGGTGTCTCGAACAGGGTTCGCAGCGGCAGCTCGACGCCGAACGCCTCGTTCAGCCGCGCCGACATCCGCATCGCCAGCAGCGAGTGCCCGCCGAGCTCGAAGAAGTTGTCC
>NZ_JALBHA010000958.1:0-1021 GCF_023006445.1 Bradyrhizobium sp. SHOUNA76 | reverse complement strand
CTGTCATCCGTTGTGCATTGCGTGTGCATTCTCATCGCACGACGGACAAGCGGGTGCCAGCCGGCGCCCGGCCTTCCCTGCGCCCTTTCGCTATGAGGGCGTGATGCGAAGAGCAAAGCTCGGGCGGAAGCGCCGCGAGATGGTGAAGGTGTGTCTGCGTGTCACAACCTCCGACATCGTAGGGTGGGCAAAGCGCCAGCGTGCCCACGCTCGTGTCGCGATTGAATTCGGTGGGCACGGCGCTGTGCGCCTTTGCCCGCCCTGCGGCACTGGATTGCTTCATGCAGCGCCCTGGCCCGATCCCAGCCACCACATCATCGCGAACAGGCGGTCGTGCAAACGGCACCGACGGGCATGACGCCTGCGCAGGCTATCAGAGCCTTTCGACCTTGCGCGCTCTCTCGGCCTGTCTTACGCAGTCTCCGAATAGTGACGCATTGCCAAAGCCCTGAGGGAGCCGACATGACCATCCGCAACACCCGCACCGGGGGCCAGATCCTGATCGATCAGCTCGTCGCCCAAGGCGTCGAGCGCGTCACCTGCGTGCCGGGCGAGAGCTATCTCGCCGCGCTCGATGCGCTGCATGACAGTCCGATCGACGTCATGATCTGCCGTGCCGAGGGCGGCGCCGCGATGATGGCGGAGGCGTACGGCAAGCTCACGGGACGCCCCGGAATCTGCTTCGTCACCCGCGGCCCCGGCGCGACCAATGCCAGCCACGGCGTCCACATCGCGATGCAGGATTCGACTCCGATGATCCTGTTCGTCGGCCAGGTCGACACCGGCATGCGCGAGCGCGAGGCGTTCCAGGAACTGGACTACAAGGCGGTGTTCGGCACCATGGCGAAATGGGCCGTCGAGATTGATCGTCCCGATCGTATTCCGGAGCTGGTGGCGCGCGCCTTCCGCGTCGCCATGCAGGGCCGCCCCGGTCCCGTCGTGATCTCGCTGCCGGAGAACATGCTGACCGAGACCGCGGCCGTTGCCGATGCCATGCGCATCGAGCCGGCGGTGAGCTGGC
>NZ_JALBHA010000957.1:0-1027 GCF_023006445.1 Bradyrhizobium sp. SHOUNA76 | reverse complement strand
GGCGCGGGCACTCGCGGCAAAACCCCGCATCGTGCTGATGGACGAGCCCTTCGGCGCACTCGATCCCCTCACCCGCGACGCGCTCGGCGACGACTATCGTTCGCTGCATCGCAAGCTCGGCCTGACAACCGTGATGATCACCCATGACATGACCGAGGCGATCCTGCTCGCGGACCGCATCGCCGTGATGCGTGGCGGACAACTGCTCGCGCAGGGCACTCCCACGGAGCTTTCGAACAGCAGCGACGCTTACGTGCTGGAGCTGCTGCGCACGCCCCGGCGCCAGGTCGAGCGGTTGAACGCGCTGCTGCCAACGAGCGGTGCGGCATGAGCTTGCTCGCCGATCCGCGCTGGGGCGAAGCGCTGGCGCATCTGCCCGACTATCTCGGCAACCATGTGCGGGTGAGTCTCGCCGCGCTCGCGCTCGGTCTCGCCGTCAGCCTGCCGCTGGCGATCCTGACGCGTAACCGCCCGGCACCGCGAGCCATCCTGCTCGCAGTCGCCAGTATCGTGCAGACGGTGCCGGGGCTGGCGCTGCTCGCGCTGTTCTATCCGCTGTTGCTGCTGGCCGCGTCCGTCACGCTGGCCTGGTTCGGCGTATCCTTCTCGGCGTTCGGCTTCCTGCCGGCGATGCTGGCGCTGGCGCTCTATTCGATGCTGCCGGTGCTGCGCAACGGCATCACCGGGCTCAACGGCATCGATCCCGCGCTGATCGAAGCCGCCAAGGGCGTCGGCATGACCGCGCGGCAGTCGCTGTTGATGGTCGAGCTGCCACTGGCGCTTCCGGTGATGATGGCGGGCATCCGCACCGCCGCGGTGTGGGTGATCGGCACCGCGACGCTGTCGACGCCGATCGGGCAGACCAGCCTCGGCAACTACATCTTCGCCGGGCTTCAGACCCAGAACTGGGTATTCGTGCTGTTCGGCTGCTTTGCCTCAGCCCTGCTGGCGCTCGCCGTCGATCAGCTGCTCGGCCTGATCGAGGCCGGCCTGCGTCACCGCAGCCACGCCCGCTCCGCGCTGGGCG
>NZ_JALBHA010000956.1:0-1038 GCF_023006445.1 Bradyrhizobium sp. SHOUNA76 | reverse complement strand
CTGACGCAGGCGTTTCGGAAGCGGGCACCGCGCCGGTGATCGCGGGTCCCGAATCTTCAGCCGCCCACGCCGTCGCCCGGACCGACGCATTGTCGCTTGGTATCCCGGTGATCGGCTGCGGCTTCTGCGGTCCGGACGCGCGGGCGCGCGCGAAGGAGAGCAGGTTGAGCGGCTTCGACGGCTTGGCTTCGTCCAGGGCCAGCACAGGCGAAGCGCCTGCGAGCACTGATGCCGCGACCAGCAGGAGGAATTTGGCTTTGTGATCCAGCTTCAGCATCGGGCCGCGTGCGATTCTCGGTCGAGACCTGAGCATTGAGCGACCAAGCTTGCACGACGCTTATGCATCATTGCACGATGACATCGGCCTGGAGCGCGCCAGCCGTCTTGATCGCCTGCAGGATCGCGATGATGCCAGACGGTTTCAGGCCGATCTGGTTCAGCCCGCGCACCAGGCGCTGGAGATCGACCCCGCTGAGGATCGCCACCTGCGCTCCGGCCTCGTTGGCCTCGACCACGGTCTGCGGGACGACCACTGTCTGGCCTCGCGAGAACGGCGCCGGCTGCGAGACCACGGGCATCTCCGTGACACGGACCGTCAGATTGCCGTGCGTCACCGCAACGGTCGATATCCGCACGTCGCGCCCGATCACCACCGTGCCGGTGCGCTCGTTGATCACCACACGTGCCGGCGTGTCCGGCTCGACCGTCAGCTCGCCGATCTCGGCAAGGAATCGGACCGGGCCGATGTGGCGCGGCTTCGACAGCACGATGTTGCGGTAGTCGCGCTCGAAGGCGATCTGGGCGCGGT
Organism: Bradyrhizobium sp. SHOUNA76; assembly: GCF_023006445.1. Taxonomy (NCBI): domain Bacteria; kingdom Pseudomonadati; phylum Pseudomonadota; class Alphaproteobacteria; order Hyphomicrobiales; family Nitrobacteraceae; genus Bradyrhizobium; species Bradyrhizobium sp. SHOUNA76. The sequence goes on along the minus strand of NZ_JALBHA010000956.1, from coordinate 230 downwards.
AGCGTCCGCCGGCGTAGCGGTTGATGGCGTCGAGGATGCGCGTTGCGGTGACGAAATCGGGGTTCTTCAGCTCCAGCACCAGGAACTCCATCTCATGGAGACTTCCCTGCACCTCGCGCTCGACCAGCGCACCGTTCGGGATGCGCCCGGCCGTCGGCGTGCCCTGGCTGACGTTCTGCGCCTGGCCTCCGACGCTGAAACCGGCGACCGTGATCGCGCCCTGCGCCACC
>NZ_JALBHA010000955.1:0-1041 GCF_023006445.1 Bradyrhizobium sp. SHOUNA76 | reverse complement strand
GGCGGCTCCGGCTCGGGCGCCGGTGGTTCGGCGATGATCTCCGCCACAGGCTCGGGGCTGTCCGCCGCGATCGTCTCGCGCTCGCGTTCGAGCCGTTCGGACAATTGCCGCGCGAGCTCGTTGAACGCGCTGTTCTCGATCGGCGTCAGCGTCGGCGATCTCTGGTCACCTTGTGACCTGACATCGCCGTGCGGGCGGAACGGCACGACATTTGGAGGCGTTTCCAAGGGAGGCTCCACGGGCGTTTCCACTGGCGTGTCCGGTTCGGTTGGATGTGAATTCGCGTCGCTTGTGGGTTCGTGCAGTTCGGGTTCGGGTGTTGGCTCAGGCTCGGGTGCGGGCGGCTCGATCGGCGGAGGCGGCGGTTCGGCCAGCAGCTCGAAACGCCTGAGCGAATCGAGCCGGTTGAGGGCGTCGAGATCGCGGCAGACGCCGAAGCCTTTGAAGCCGGCGAAATTGCGCGACTGGTCGTAAGTTGGCAGGCCCGCGAGTTCGACCGGCAGAGGCGCGCCGCCGTCAGTCGGCCAGTTCACGGTGATCCCGGCCCAGGTGTCGTGGCTCGCCAGCGCCTGGGCGACGCGACCATCAGGGTCGAGCGAGAATGTTTCGGCGATCTCGCGCCAGGGGCGGCCGAATCCGGCGGCGGTGTGCGCGCCGATCAGGCGGATGAATTCGTCGGAGAGAAGCACAAAGCGGCCCTCTGCATCCATCTGCCAGAGGAAGCGCAGCGGATGCTGACGCGGTGCGGGCGGCTCTTGGCTCAACGAGGCTTGGCCCGACGGCGGCTCAACCATGCCTGGTGTGATCGGCGCAGCCTGCGGCGACACAATGGCTGCTGGCGGGTTTTCAACCGGAGTTTTGGCCGCCGCTTCGCCCGTCTGGTCGTGCGCCGGCTCTCGAACAGTCTCCTCGACCGCGTCCTGAATCGCTGCCGCTTGCTGCGGTTCGCCCGCGATCGTCGCGCTGGTCGCGGGCGCCTCGCCCGGCTCCGCGAACGCGTCGAACAAGGCGATGCCTTCGGGTGCGTGCGATGGCGGTGGC
>NZ_JALBHA010000954.1:0-1042 GCF_023006445.1 Bradyrhizobium sp. SHOUNA76 | reverse complement strand
GCATGTCACGGCAATCGACCGCTCGCCGGCCCGGGTGGCGCGGCTGCGCGAAAACCTGGCGCGGCTGTCGCTCCAGGCCGAGACTGTCGTTGCTGACGCCGTGGAATGGGCCGGCCCCACCGAGGGCTTCGACGGTATTCTGATCGATGCGCCTTGCACCTCGACCGGCACGATCCGCCGTCATCCCGACGTGGCGTGGCTGCGGCAGGAATCCGATGTCACCGCCATGACCGCGCTTCAGCAGCGGCTGCTGCGAAAATCGGTGTCGCTGCTCAAGCCGGGCGGGACGCTGGTCTATTGCACCTGCTCGCTGGAACCTGAGGAAGGCGAGCAGGCAGTGGCGACGCTGCTGGCTGCAGAGCCTGCGCTTCGCCGCGTCCCGATCGAGGCATCGGAGGTCGCGGGCCTCGACGAAGTCATCACCGCCGAAGGCGATCTGCGCACTTTGCCCAGTCATCTGCCGAACGCCGATCCCAAGCTCGGCGGGCTTGACGGATTTTTCGCAGCCCGGCTCGTTAAATCCTGATTTTGCACTGGATTTTGCGACCCCGACGCTGATTCTCACACGTTCAAGGTGGTGTAAGACGGCCGATTTTGGGATTAATAGGGATTCGTCGGAATCCTCTCCCCCTTCAAGGCAAGGCGTGTCGGTCGCTCAACGCAGACGTATCTCGACGCTGGTCATGAACCGCTTCGCGCGGAACATGCTCGCGCGCGCGAGCGGCGGTTCCGTTGCGCTGTCGCGGGTCTGGCCCGGTCGCACCGACCGGCTGATCATCGCGCCGCACGACCTGCGCACCGCGGATGCGACCCGCGCCGCCGAAATCTATGCCGGCCGCTTCGTCTTTGCCGGCAAGATCGTCAATTGCCACGGCCGCTCGATCTTCGATCTCGAGCCGCCGTCGGAGGATTGGGAGGTCGCGCTGCTCGGCTTCGGTTGGCTGCGCCATTTGCGCGCCGCCGACACTGCGCTGACACGAGCGAATGCGCGCGCGCTGATCGAAGACTGGATCGCCAACCCCGCCAACAAGCGTCGCCCGGT
>NZ_JALBHA010000953.1:0-1045 GCF_023006445.1 Bradyrhizobium sp. SHOUNA76 | reverse complement strand
GGCCGCGTCGCGGTCCTCGTTGCGGGTCGAGATGTCCTCGCCGCGGTTGATGCGCTCGGCCTCGTCCTGGCTGCGTGCGACCGTGACGGTGATCTCGACCTCGACCTCGGGGTGAACGGCGACGGTGATCGAGCGCTTGCCGATGGTCTTGATCGGCGCGTCGAGCTGGACCTGCGGGCGGGCCAGCGAGATGCCGTCCGCTTCGAACGCGACGACGATGTCACGCACGTTGACCGAGCCGAACAGCTGGCCGGCTTCGGAGGCCTGGCGGATCACGATGATGTTCTTGCCCGCGATCTTCTCGGCGACCTTGGAGGCTTCGCCCTTCGAGGCGAGGTTGCGGGCCTCGAGCTCGGCCTTCATGCCGTCGTACTTGGCTTTGTTGTCGGCGGTGGCGCGCAGCGCCTTGCCGCGCTTGAGCAGGAAATTGCGGGCATAGCCGTCGCGAACCTTCACGACTTCGCCCATCTGGCCGAGCTTGTTGACGCGTTCCAGCAAAATGACTTCCATATTCGTTCTCCTTTGAAGTGCTCTGTGGGTTTCAGTTTCGGGTTTGAACTCAAGGGGTCGGCAGTGGCGGCGGTTGCCGGCTGCGCAGGAAGCGCTCACGGAAGCCGAACACGGCATCCGCAAGGCCGAGGATCACCATCGCGATCACGGGCCATCCGAACACGACCACGACGGCGTAGGTCGAGCCGAGCCAGAACGTGCGGCTCTTCAGCGCCAGCGTGAGCGTATGCAGCACGGCAAAGCCGGTCAGCGCATAGCCCATCATCAGCGCGGCCGCGGTGATCTGAGCGACGATCGCGAGCAGCCCGCCGGTGAAGCAGAAGGCGAGCGCGATGCAGAGCGCCACCAGCGTCATCGGCGGCAGCTCCGCCGTCATCATGTCCGGCCACGGGCGCCGCAGCCGGCCCGACGTCGCGGTGATCTTGGCGCTGAGCCAGAGGTTGAGGGTCAGCGTCATCATCGCGATGATGGTGGCCCCGGCCGGTGCGATGCGTACCAGCGCGTCGACGAGCTGACCGGCTTCGCCGGAGCTTTG
>NZ_JALBHA010000952.1:0-1046 GCF_023006445.1 Bradyrhizobium sp. SHOUNA76 | reverse complement strand
CGGCGATCCCGAGCGGCAGGGCGGAGCTCGGCGCCGGCGAGACGCCGTCATCCCGCGCCATGATACGGAAGATCATCGAGCGGGAAATCGCGAAGACCGATTTACCGGCCGATATCGCCGAAGCGGTCGTCTTCGTCGAGAGCGGCTACAATTCGGCCGTCGTCGGCAGCGTTGGCGAGATCGGCCTGATGCAGGTGCGGCCCGAGACGGCGGCGATGCTGGGCTTCCGGGGCACCGAGGCGGAGCTCGCCGAACCCGACATCAACATCCATTACGGGGTGCTTTATCTCGGTCGGGCCTGGCGCCTGGCGGGCGGGGACATCTGCCGCGCCCTCATGAAATACCGGGCGGGCCATGGCGAGGAAGAGATGACGCCGCGGTCGCAGGTCTATTGCAACCGGGCCCGTAACCGCCTTGTCGCCATGAATTCGCGGGCTCTGGACGCCGAGGTCGCGGCCGTTCCGGATCCGGCGCCCCGGCCGACTCCCGCAGCTCCTGCGGCGACTCCGGTAAAGCCGGCGCCCCGTCCGAAGATGTCGGTGCAGCCCAAAACGGTCTATGCCCGCTATCGTCAAGGCACCGCGGCCGCCAGCCGCGCCTATTGGGCCGCCCACGAGGCCCGGGTCAGCCAGATCAAGGCTCGCGTCGAAGCGCGATGGAAACGCGTCGCATCGCGCTGAAGATATGCTCTATTGTTTGAGCATGATCTTTTCGGAAAACCGCTGCACACTTTGCGCTCACGCGGCCCTTCGGGTCCGGATCATGCTCTACAGCCGCTCGCTGAGCGCGAGCTTGTAGCCGACGCCGGTGACGGTCGCGATCACGGGCGAACCGCTGCCGACGAGCTTGCGGCGCAGCCGCGCCACCAGCGCGTCGACCGTGCGGATGTCGACCTCGGCCTGACGATTACTGACAACCTCGATCAGATAGTCGCGGCTGAGCGGCCGTCCGTCGGCGCCGACCAGCGCGGCGAGCAGATCGAATTCGGCGCGGGTCAGCGCCACCGGCTTGCCGTCGCTACCGAGCAATTCGCGCCGGGTCAGGTC
>NZ_JALBHA010000951.1:0-1056 GCF_023006445.1 Bradyrhizobium sp. SHOUNA76 | reverse complement strand
CGACATGCGCGGCACGCTGTCGGGCGGCACCGCGGCAAGTGCGAAAGCGACCTTCGATGCGGTCGCCAAGGACCTCAGCCTCGTCGCCATTCTCAACGATCATTTTGCGCTGACGCCGGGCTTCACCGGGCCGAAGCAGCCGAAAGGCAACAGGGCGATCCTGGAGGAGGATCTGCAATCCTGGGCCGCGCCGTTCATGATGGCGCTGATCAACACGCGCAACGTCCATCGCTCCAACATGCTGATGGGCTTTCCCTATGGTCAGGAGTTCGTCTACGACGAGATGGTCCTGACCGGTCCCGGCGAGAAGGGTGAGGCCAACGCCAAGCGCGTGATGGCCGCCAACGCCGAGAAGACCGGCCCGAACGCGCCGAAGCCGGGCGAGGGGCCGTCGAAGGAAGAGCAGGAGAACGGCCGCTTCGATCTGCTGTATGTCGCGATCGCACCCGACGGCCGCATGGTCCGCGCCGGCGTCACCGGCGACCGCGATCCCGGCTACGGCTCGACCTCGAAGATGATCTCCGAATGCGCGATCTGCATGCTCCGCGATACCACGGACGTTCCGGCAGGCTTCTGGACGCCGGGCGCAGCGATGCAGCACAAGCTGATCAAGCGGCTGCGGGACAATGCGGGGCTGACGTTTGAAGTGGAGCAGCAGGCGTAGCTTCCGTAGGGAGTTGCTCCCGCAGGGTGGGCAAAGGCGCAACGCGCCGTGCCCACCGTCTTTCTGTCGTTTAACGTCGCAAGTCGTGGGCACGCTTCGCTTTGCCCACCCTACGGCAGCGGGCGCTACACCGCCCGCGCATCATACGCGTACATGAAGTCCATGCCCTTGGCGCCGAGCGGCAACAGCCATTTCAGCATCTGATTGCGCATCCACGCGCCGGTGGCGCTGAATTCGCGCTTGCTGTTGCCGTTGCGGCGGGCCATCGCGACGATCTTCTCGGTGCGCGGGCGTCGCTCGGCCTCGAAGGCCTGGAAGGTGGCGCCGAGCTCCTGGCGCTCCTGCATCAGACGCGCAAGCCGCATCGCGTCTTCCAGCGCGAGCGAGGCGCC
>NZ_JALBHA010000950.1:0-1060 GCF_023006445.1 Bradyrhizobium sp. SHOUNA76 | reverse complement strand
GGCCGGCGCCGAGCCGTTCACCGGGGGAAACGCGGAACTGGTAGGGGCCTGGTTCGGCAGCGGCGCCGGGAAGGCGCTTTGCGCAAACGCGCCCGCGGCGCTCAGGGTGACCATGGCGGCAGTGATCGGAACCATCAAATGACGGATCATCAAGACAGTCTCTCCGGCAGGAGCTTGCGGGGTTCGGCGTCTTCCAAACTGAAGCGCAACCAGCGTGCTCGCGATTTTACGATTCCCGCCGGCGCTTAACAACCCGCCGAATAGGGCAAGAGCGCGGCGCGCCGACGCACCGGTTTGGCAATATTTACCCCCGAATTGGCTGCTTTCGGTTAATAACGGCGCCAAACTGGACTTTTGAACGATGCCTTCCCACGATTTTCGCGCTCCCCGCCTGTTCGTCGACGCTCCCCTGGCCCAGGACGCCAGGGTCACGCTCGACCGCGACCAGAGCAATTATCTCGGCAATGTGCTGCGGCTTGCCGCGGGGGCCGAGGTTTTGGCGTTCAACGGCCGCGACGGCGAGTGGCAGGCCGCCATTGAAGGCCGCAAGCGGCCGGACGGCCTCGTCATTCTCCAGCAGACCCGGCCGCAGGACCGGCTTGCCGACCTCGCTTACGTCTTCGCCCCGCTCAAGCACGCCCGGCTCGACTACATGGTCCAGAAGGCCATCGAAATGGGCGCCGCCGCCCTGCATCCGGTTCTGACCCGGTTCACCCAGGCCTCTCGGGTCAACACCGAGCGAATGCGCGCCAATGTCGTCGAGGCTGCCGAGCAATGCGGCATTTTGAGCATCGCCACCGTCGCCGAACCGGTGCCGCTGGAGCGTTTCCTCAGCCAGCGCCCGGCCGACCGCCTGCTGATCTTCTGCGACGAGGCGGCCGAGGTTGAAAACGCGGTTCAGAGCCTTCAAGCCGCGCGGGCGGCCGGACAGGGTATCGACGTCCTGATCGGCCCCGAAGGCGGCTTTGCCGAAGAGGAACGGGCCCTGCTGCTGCGGCAGCCCAGGATCCTGCGGCTGGCCCTGGGCCCCCGGATCATGCGGGCCGACACCGCCGCCGTG
>NZ_JALBHA010000094.1:0-16217 GCF_023006445.1 Bradyrhizobium sp. SHOUNA76 | reverse complement strand
GTTGCCAGCACGCGCAACGACGGCGACGAGAGGCCGCGTTCGATCTGGCTGAGGAAGCCGATCGAAAGCTCCGTGCGCGCCGCGACCGTCTCCAGCGAGAATTGCCGGACGCGCCTGAGATCCCTGATGCGGCGGCCGACCGCGATGTCCATCGCGGGCTCCGCCGGTTCGGTGACGGCCTTGGGTTTCGCCCGCTTCGCCGGCTTTGCGGCGGCCGGTTTGCGCATTCTTTTGCCACCGCTCACGTCAAACCGCTTCCTTCATGTGCATGAAAACCGCTTGCGTCGCCCGCGAAAATGTGACCAAATTTTCATGTTGGTGAAAATAGGCCGAAACGGCTTGACCCGCAACGTCTGATCACGACATGCGCGCGCGCCGGCCACCGGCCAGGCCCAAAGGGGGATGCGATGAAGCGTTTTGGTCTGGCCGCGATCGCGGCGCTTGCGCTGGCCGTGGTGCCGGCTTCTGCTCAACAGGTGTTGAAGGTCGGCTCGACCCCGACGGGCATTCCCTTCACCTTCCTCGACACCAAGACCAACACCATCCAGGGCATCATGGTCGACCTCGTCACCGAGATCGGCAAGGACGCCGGCTTCAACGTTCAGATCGAGCCGATGCAGTTCTCAGCGCTGATCCCGTCGCTGACCTCGAGCAAGATCGACATCATCGCCGCTGCGATGTTCATCACGCCGCCGCGGAAAGAGGTCGTCGACTTCTCCGACCCGATCTACACCTACGGCGAAGGCTTGGTGGTGCCGAAGAGCGACACCAAGGCCTATGCCACGCAGGACGACCTGAAGGGCGAGACGGTCGGCGCCCAGGTCGGCACCGCCTTCGTCGATGCGCTGAAGAAGTCCGGCCTGTTCGCCGACGTCAAGGCCTACGACACCATTCCCGACATCCTGCGCGACGTGAACACCGGCCGTCTCAAGGCCGGCTACGCCGACTATCCGATCCTCGCCTACAATCTGAAGCAGGGCGGATTCCCCGAGGTGCGGCTCGTCGACGGCTACAAGCCCGTCACCGTCGGCTCGGTCGGCATCGGCGTGCGCAAGGGCGAGACCGCGCTGCTCGGCAAGATCAACGCCTCGCTCGCGAAGCTGAAGGCCAATGGCACGATCGACAAGATTCTCGATAAATGGGGCCTGAAGGCTCAGGGCTGATTCCGGTTGATCGAAGGCTGCCCGGATGAAAGGCTTCTGGCACGACGCCGCCGAGTTCTTCCCGATCCTGATGAGCGGCGTCGTGCTGACGATCGTCGTCACCATCGGCTCGCTGCTGCTCTCGACGGTGCTCGGCCTGATCTGGGCGATGATGCGGGTCTCCGGCATCAAGGCGCTGTCGATGCTCAGCGCCAGCCTGATCAATGTGATCCGTGGCATCCCGATCATCGTGCTGTTGTTCTACCTCTATTTCGTGATGCCCGATCTCGGCGTCACGCTGTCGGCCCTGCAGGCCGCGATCCTCGGGCTCGGCATCGCCTATTCGGCCTACCAGGCGGAAAATTTCCGCGCCGGGATCGAGGCGATTGACAAGGGGCAGATCGAGGCGGCGCAGTCGATCGGCATGGGCTGGTGGCTCACCATGCGCCGCGTGGTGCTGCCGCAGGCGGTGCGCATCGTGCTGCCTCCCTACGGCAACGTCATGATCATGATGCTGAAGGATTCGTCGCAGGCCTCCACAATCACGGTCGCCGAGCTTGCGCTGCAGGGCAAGCTGATCGCCTCCTCGACCTTCAAGAACACCAGCGTGTTCACGCTGGTGGCGCTGATGTACCTCACCATGAGCATTCCGCTGATCCTGCTGGTCCGTCACTTCGAAAAGCGGGCGGGCAAGAAATGATCGAGCTAACCGACGTTCACAAGAGCTTCGGCAAAGTCGAGGTGCTCAAGGGCATCACGGCGAAGGTTGAGAAGGGCGAGGTGGTCTGCATCGTCGGTCCCTCTGGCTCGGGCAAGTCCACCATCCTGCGCTGCATCAACGGGCTGGAGAGCTACGACCGCGGCGAGATCAGCGTCGAGGGTCTGAAGGTCGACCGCGATGCGCCGTCGATCGTGGCCATACGCACCCAGGTCTCGATGGTGTTCCAGCGCTTCAACCTGTTTCCGCATCGCACCGCGCTGGAGAACGTGATCGAGGGGCCGCTCTTCGTGAAGAGGGAGCCGCGCGCCCAGGCGCTGGAGCGCGGCCGCGCGCTGCTTGCGCAGGTCGGACTTGCCGAGAAGGCCGACGCGCACCCACCGCAGCTTTCCGGCGGCCAGCAGCAGCGCGTCGCGATCGCGCGGGCGCTGGCCATGCAGCCCAAGGCGATCCTGTTCGACGAGCCGACCTCGGCGCTCGATCCCGAACTGGTCGGCGACGTTCTCGGCGTGATGCGCAAGCTCGCCGATGACGGCATGACCATGGTCGTCGTCACCCACGAGATGGGCTTTGCCCGCGACGTCGCCGACCGCGTGCTGTTCATCGACGGCGGTGTCATCGTCGAGCAGGGGCCGGCCAAGGCGCTGCTCAACCAACCCCAGCATCCGCGCACGCAGGACTTCTTGCGCCGCGTGCTGCATCCGCTCTGACCGGTCTCCCCCCATGACTCGCCTGCCTCTGCCGCCATCGCTCTATGCCGACACCGCCGTCGCGCCGGTCGCCACGCCGCCACTCGACGTCGACAAATCCGTCTCCGTCGCGATCGTCGGTGGCGGCTACACCGGCTTGTCCACCGCGTTGCATCTGGCGGAGCAGAGCGTCGAGGCGCTGGTGCTGGAGGCGCAGGAGCCGGGCTGGGGCGCCTCGGGCAACAATGGCGGTCACACCAATCCCGGCTTGAAGCACGACCCCGATCAGATCGAGGCGGACTTCGGCGCCGAGCTCGGTCGCCGCATGATCGAATTCTCCTACGGCACCACGAACTTCACGCATGATCTGATCCGTCGCTACCAGATCCCGTGCGAGGCGCGGCAGAACGGAACGCTGCGCGCGGCCTATCACGCGGCCAGCGCCGCCGCGATCGAGAAGACGGCGCAGCAATGCATCCGCCGCGGCATGCCGGTGACATATCTGAACCGCGAGCAGCTGCGCGAGATGACCGGCACCGACCGCTATATCGGCGCGATGCTGGATACGCGCGGCGGCGATCTGCATCCCCTCAGCTATGCCCGCGGCCTCGCGCGCGCCGCGATCTCGGCCGGCGCCAAGGTTTTTGGCGAGACGCCGGCATTGTCACTGAGCCGCGAGGGCGCACGCTGGCGCATCGAGACACCGCGCGCAGTGGTTCATGCCGACAAGGTCCTGCTCGCCACCAACGGTTTCACCGATGATCTCTGGCCGGCGCTTCGCCGCACCATCGTGCCGGTGTTTTCCTCGATCGCCGCCACCGCGCCGCTCTCCGACGAGGTCGCCCGCTCGATCATGCCGACGCGTCCCGTGCTCTACGAGAGCGGCCACATCACGGTCTACTACCGCATCGACCAGCACAACCGTCTGTTGATGGGCGGCCGTGGCCCGATGCGCTGGATCAGCTCGCCGAACGACGTCGCCTATCTCATGCGCTATGCCGAGCGGCTATGGCCGCAGCTCAAGGGCGTCGCCTGGACCCATGGCTGGAATAGCCGGCTCGCGATCACCAAGGACCACTATCCGCATGTGCACGAGCCCGCCGAAAACATCCTGATCTCGCTGGGCTGCAACGGCCGCGGCGTCGCGCTTTCGACCGCGATGGGCGCGCAGCTCGCCCGCCGCCTGATTGGCGGCGCCAAGGCCGAGATCGACATGCCGGTTACCGGCATCAAGCCGATCCCGATGCACGCATTCTGGCCGGTCGGGGTGACGACCGCGGTGATCGCGGGCCGCGTGCGCGACCGGCTCGGCATTTGAAAAGGCGCCGCCCGGCTTCAGGCGACGCCTTGCATCATCGGCGGATATAGGGCGTCAGCAACGGCCTTGCTTCCACAGGCCGGGCGGGCACCCGTGACCGCGCCAGCCGACCTTGCGTCCGTGGTGCCATCCCGGCGGCGTGCCATGGTGATGATGGCCCATCGAATGGCCATGGCCATGACCGTGACCATGTCCATGCCCGCCTTTGGCCAGTGCAGGGCTGCTGAGTGTGAAGCCGGCCGCAATGATCAGCGACGCGGCGAGCGCAAGTTTCTTCATATGTCCTCCACTGGGGGCGAGCGCACTTGTCCGTTCAATCAATGAACGGCGCCAAGCTAAGTTCCCTGCGAATGTGGAGGAGTCGTGACGCTCGCGCAGATACGTAATCGCGCGAGCGCTCAACGCGCGCTGGCACAATCCTGCATCGATCGATGCGCTCAGCCTTCCGCGACGGCCTCGGCCCAGGGCTGAAAGATCTCGACCGCGCCGGAATTGGTGTCGCCCACGCGCATCACCACGCTGGGGCAGGCGAATTTCTGCGGCAACGTCTGCACCTGGGTCTCTTCATAGTCGAAGCGCGCGGCCAGCGTCTTGCGCACGTCCTCCGGCAGTCGGGCGTCTCCGATCACGACCGCACCTTCGCTGGCGTCTATGCGCGGCTGGTGGATGGCGGCATCGAGATCCATGCCGAAATCCATCGCGAAGGAGACGAGCTGCATCACGGAGGGCAGAATACGGCGTCCGCCGGAGGCGCCGACGGCGAGGCGCTTGCCATCCTTCGTCTCGGCGATGACGGGCGTGTAGTTGCAAAGACAGCGCTTGCCGGGGGCGAGCGAGTTGGTCGTGCCGGGCGTCGGATCGAACCACATGATGCCGTTGTTCATGGTGATACCGGTGTGCGGTGTCACATATCTCGAGCCGAAGGACGACAGAAGCGTCTGCGTCACCGCCGCGATGTTGCCGTGACGATCGACCACCGAGAAATGCGTGGTGCAGGCCGGCGCCAGATATTCGGCGCCAAGCGAGCGCTTGCCGTCGGCATCGCCCATGTCCTTGAGCCGCTCGCGGAAGGCTGCTTGCAAGGCGAGTGCATATTCGACATAGGCGGTCGCGTCCGGCGCGCTTGCCGGCTTCAGGCTCTGCTGCAACAGGCGCAGCGCATGCGCCATCGTCGGCCCCGCGGTGAGCTCCGGTGTCGCGAACACCTTGCCCTCGCGATAGGGGATCGCCAGCGGCTCGCGCAGATGAGCGCGGAATGCGGCGAGATCCTCCACCGACAGCGATCCGCCATCGGCCTTGATGTCGGAGGCGATGCTCCTGGCGAGATCGCCCTGGTAGAAATCGCGCGGGCCGGCCTCGGCGAGATGCGACAGCGTCGCTTTCAGCGAGTCCTGCGGCAGCCGCGTTTCGGCCTTGATGCCCCATGGCGCGCTCGGCGGCAGGCCGTCTTTCAAATATGCGGCCGCGCTCGCGGGATAGCGTCTGAGATCGGCGGCCGAGCCCGAGATCGTACCCGTGGTCCACCAATCGACCAGCAGGCCTTCGCCGGCGAGCCTGGCTGCCGGTGCGACCAGATCCTTCCACGGCATCTTTGCGTAGCGGCGATGCGCCTCTTCCATTCCGGCAACGACGCCGGGGACGGCAATCGAGCCGGGGCCATGGATGTTGCGATCATCCTTGACCCGCGGCCAGGGGAAGAGATCGGAAGCAGCGCCTTCGCCGCTGAGCGGATAGTCGGCAGCACGCAGGCTCTGCGGCGCGCACATACCGTAATCGATCACCTCGGTGCGATTTTCCTTGGCACGGTAGAGCACCATCGCACCGCCGCCGCCGATGCCGCTGTTCCAGGGCTCCAGCACGTTCAGCGCCATGGTGGTTGCCACGATCGCGTCCACGCAGTCGCCGCCCGCCGCCAACACCTGCGCTCCCACTTCGGCCGCCCGCCGCGATTGCGAGGCGACGATGCCGCCCTTGGACGTGACGGCGGGCTTGCGGATGGTTTGGTTGAGGCTGAACTGATGAGGCATGATGTCGCTTGATGTTCTGTGCTGGCTTCGTTGCGCTGACTTGCTCCGCGATTGGCGGAGCGCGCGGACAATGGCACATTGCCGACAACGAGAACATCGAAAGGGAGGCGCGACATGGCTGGTGTGAAACAGGCGCGGGAGGGCGCGGTCGGGATCCTGACGCTCGACGAGCCGGCAAGCCTGAACGCGATGACGCCGGACCTGCTCGGCGCGCTCGCGGACGCCATCGGCGAGATGACCGAGGACGAGGGGATTCGAGCCTTGATCCTCACCGGCGCCGGGCGCGGTTTTTGCTCAGGGCAGAATTTGAAGGCGTCGGAGGCGCTCGGCGAAGACATCGCGGCCGGTGTCATGCGCTTCTACTGGCCGACCTTCAAGGCGTTGCGTGAATGCCGGGTACCTGTTGTCGTGGCAGTCAATGGCGTCGCCGCCGGCGGCGGCTTCAGCCTGGCGATGGCCGGCGACATGATCGTCGCGGCCCGGTCGGCGAGCTTCATCCAGGTGTTCAGCCGCATCGCTCTGGTGCCGGATCTCGGCTCGACCTGGCTGCTGCCGCGGCTGATCGGCCGGCAGCGCGCGCTCGAGCTGATGCTGCTGAACGAGCCGCTGACGGCCGAGCGCGCCGAGGACATCGGCCTGGTGCGGCAGGTCGTCGACGATGCGAAGCTGATGTTTGAGGCGTTGACGCTGGCGCGCCGTCTCGCCGAGGGCCCGACGCGCGCTTTGGTGGCAACGCGCCTGCTGATAGAGGAGAGCGAGCATGCGACCTACGAGGCGCAATTCCGCCGCGAGATCGAGCTCCAGGCCGTGGTCCGCAAGACCGCGGATGCGATCGAAGGCCGCAACGCCTTCGTTGAGAAGCGCAAGGCGAAGTTTGCGGGACGGTGAAGGGCGGCGCCGTCTCCAAACGCATCATGGCCGGGACAAGCCCGGCCATGACGACGGATAGCAGAGATCCGAGGCGCTGCGCTCAGAGCGCGCGGTTCAGCCGGCTGGCCTGATATTTGGCGCGCCATTTTGGGCCAGGCCCGCGCATATAGTGAAGCTCGGGCCGGTAGGGGTCGCCTGCGACCCTGACCAGGGTCTGCCATTTGGCGGCGACGAAGTTCAGGGGCTGGCGGAAAAGGCTCAGTGAAGCGATCAGCATGGCATCACCTCAATGCGGCTTGCCGAGCATGGCGGTGAAGGGGAGATCGAAAATCTCTTCGCCGTCGTCGTCGCTGACATGGATCACCCAGTCGCGCCAGTCTTCGTTGCTCGGCGTCAGGATCATCGACCGCATGATCTGAGAGGCACGGTCGCGCGCCTCGGTGAGATTGGACACGGCGGCGCCGTAGCGGTCGATCAGGGTGCCCTCGGTGTTGGAGCAGTGAAAATAGACCTGGACCATATCCGCCTCCTGGTGGGAGCAACTGGGATGGCAAACCGATACCACCCGGAGCCTTCGCGAAACATTCGGGTCGAACCCGGTAAGGGAATTTACGGATATTGGTCGGCCCCAAGGTCGTTACAGGTTTAATCACAGGCGGGTGATGTTGAGCTGGACGGCGTTGTCCCGGCATGGAACATCTTTTCGCGGGAAGTCCGGGGGCCGCCGTGAGCTATTTCACATCTGAGCGCGAACGCCGAAGGCCGCGCGCATGTGCGGGGGCCTTGGCGTGGGTCCTGGCGTGGGTCCTGGCGTCGGTCTTGGCGTGGGTTTTGCCGGTCCTGCTTGGGCTCATCTCGGTGGCGTCATCGGAGCCGCTCCGCCGCAGCGGCTATGCGATCGGCGCGGAGACCTGCGGCAACGGTGATCTCGCTTTTCCCAAGATCCAGATCGACATGAAGGCTGGATTTTGCGTCGGGCTCGTCGCCAGCGAAGCGGACGGCCTCAAGTTTCCACGCGCGATCGTCCAGGTGCCGGGCCGCGACCTGTTCGTGGTGGCCGACATGGGCGGCTGGGGCCACACCGACGGACGGCTGCTGCTGCTCGATCCGCGGGCGCCCCAGGGCGGGCGGTTCAAGGAGCTTCTCGCGGGAATCGAATATCCGTTCGGCCTTGCGGTCGGTCCGGACGGAAGGCTCTACGCCTCGACCGCCGAGACGATCTTCCGCTTCGATCCGCTCGCCGACAATCCGCGCGGCACCGTCGAGACCATCATCCGTCACATGCCCGGGCGCCGGATCGCGCTGCCCGACGGCTCCCGGATCGAGGAGAGCGCGCATCCGCTCAAGCAGTTCGTCTTCGACAGGAACGGGCAGCTATTCGTCAATGTCGGCTCGCACAGCGACGACTGCATCACGCCGGCGCCGATCACGAAGCCCTGCGCGGCGGCCGAGGGCGCTTCCGCCATGGCATCGATCTGGCTGTTCGCGCCGCCTGCGAGCGGCGTCTTTCCGGCGCTGAAGCCCGGCGATGCCGATCCGCCGCACACCGTCTATGCGCGCGGCTTGCGCAACTCGATGGCGCTGGCGCTGCATCCGAATTTTCCCGATGCCGGCTACGCTTTCCTGCAGGCCGAGAACAGCCGCGACCTGCCTGATATTTTCAAGCCGAACGAGGAGATCAACGCGATCGAGCAGGGCAGGCATTACGGCTGGCCCTATTGCTACGATTTGTCGACGCCGAGCCCCGAATTCAGGAGCGTGCTGCAATCCGGTGCCTACAAATCGTTTTGCACGGCAGGCGCGCTCTACAAGCCGCCGCTCTCGCTGCTGCCGCCGCACGGTGCGCCGCTTGGGATGCTCTATTATCACGGTGGCAAATTCCCGGAGCTGGAGGGCAAGCTGCTGGTCGGCCTGCACGGCTATCGTCCGACCGGAAGCCGCCTGCTGGTCTACGACGTCGATGACCACGGCTTCCCCAGGCCTGTCACGGCGCCGGTGCGCTACCACGTCAGCTGCGCGGCTGAGCCGACGCGCAGCTTTCAGACCGACGCCGGCGAGGTGGCTGCCGCGCCGTTCGATGAGCTGATCGCGGGCTGGCACCGCGTCAACGGCGCCCGGCCTCAAGGCGCGCCGGTCGGCATGGCGGTCGCGGAGGACGGCGCCATTTGGCTGGTCGAGGACAAGAACCAGACCGTGATCCGCATCGATCGCGCCACGGGTGATCCGCAACCGTCCCTGCCCTGCGACATGCGCAGCCAGGCGATGATCGACCAGCTCGTGGCCTTCGTTGCGAGGGATGCGCAGAACAGCGTCCGGCTGACCACGCTACGCAAAGGCCTCGTCGAGAAGCATTGCGCCGGCTGCCATTCCGATTTCGGCTTGAAGGAAGGCCAGTCGGAGACTGAAAAGGACGTGGCAGCGCTCCGCTTCATGCTGGCCCAGGACGGCTGGATCTATCCGGGCGATCCCTATGCCGGCAAGCTGCGCGCGCGCCTGCGCGGCATTGGCGCGGAGAAACTGATGCCGCCAGGCGGCGAGAGCCTGCCGAAGACCGAGCCCGGCTACACGCGCCTGCTCGACACAATGGACTTGCTCGTTGCGAACATGGTTCCGGGCACACGGATGCGGATCAAGCCCGGCCCGCCGCAGCGCAAGTTCTTTGGCAAAACGAACAAGGAATGCGGCGAAATACCGGCTGCGAAGGTCGTTGTCGTGACACAAAGGAGCGCTGTAGACAAACCCGGCTTCAGCCGATTCTTCCGCCCGGCCGACCCCTACCTGAATGGCGAGTGCAGCGACGGCGATGGCTATTACATCCGGCAGGAATTTCTGGTGCCTGTGCAGTAGCGTCCTCCTCGTCGTTGCGACGGCGTCCGCCCAGGCGGAAACGAAGCTGTTCGAAAGCGTGCAGGTGACGCCCGCCGGCGAATATACCTTCGGCATCGAGGGCCCGGCTTCTGACCTCGATGGCAATCTGTTCGTGGTCAATCTCGGCAAGCCCGGCACCATCGGCAGGCTGCCTGCGGGCGGTGCGGCGTCGGAGCCATTCATGGCGCTGCCCGAGGGCAGTGTCGGCAATGCCATCCGCTTCGATGGCAGCGGCACCATGTTCATCGCCGACTACAAGAAGCACAACATCTTCGCGATTCCTAAGGGGGCGACCGAGCCGGGCATCTGGTTTCACTCCGACGAGATGAACCAGCCCAACGACATCACGATCGCCCGCGACGGCACGATCTATGCGAGCGATCCGAACTGGAAGGGCAGGGAAGGCCACGTCTGGCGGATTGCGAAAGCCGCCGACGGCACGGTGCAGGGACAAGTGATGTCGGCGCCGCGCGCGATGGGCACCACCAACGGTATCGATCTCAGCCCCGACGGCAAGACGCTCTATGTCGGGGAATCCAGCAGCGGCCAGATCTGGTCCTATGCGATCAACGGCAATGAGCTGACGGCTGCAAAGCTGGTCAAGGCATTTCAGCCCGACACCGTCGACGGACTGCGCACCGATATTGCCGGCCGTCTCTATGTCGCGCGTATTCTCAAGGGGACAGTTGCGCTGATGAAGCCCAATGGCGCGGTCGAGCGGGAGATCGCGCTGAAGGGAAAGGAGCCGACCAACCTCGCCTTCGGCGGCAGCGATGGCAAGACCGTCTTCGTCACCCAGCGTCAGGGCGGCTTCATCGAATCCTTCCGCACCGATCAGCAGGGCCGCGAGCACTGTCTCCAGCGCGGGCGCTGCTGAGCAATGGCTTTAGGTTGAAACGGTTGCCGCTGGTGGTTCACCTCTCCCGCTTGCGGGAGAGGTCGCGCCGAAGGCGCGGGTGAGGACTCTCTCCTCTTGGGGATTGTCCCATTGCGGAAACACCCTCTCCCCAACCCTCTCCCGCAAGCGGGAGAGGGAGTGCACCTCGCTCGTTGCAGCGACCAAGCCTCACGCGACAGGCGCGGCATTCTTCTTGCTTGCATCCTGCCGCCGCAGCGATCAAGACTCTGTGGCACCGTCGAAGCGACCTACGGAGTGTTTGAGTGAAAGCCGTCCATACCGAACTGCACCGCAGCCACGATCCGCAATTCTTCCTGGTCCGCGGCGTCGTCAAGCGCACCACCGAGCAGCCCGAGCGCGCCGACCGCCTGCTCAAGGGATTGAAGGACGGCAGGCACCAGCTGGTCGAGCCGACCACGTTCGGGCAAGGGCCGCGCGCACGGATTCACAGTCCGGAATATCTGTCGTTCCTGAGCGAAGCCTGGGAAGCCTGGACCGCGCTCGGCGATTCCGGCCCGGAGATGATCGGCAACATCCATCCCGTGCGTCATGCTGCCACCTATCCAACCCACATCGTCGGCAAGCTCGGCTGGCACACCGCCGACACCGCGGCACCGATCGGTCCGGGCACCTGGGCTGCAGCCTGTGCCGCGACGGACGTCGCAGTCACCGCCGCGCAGATGGTGATGGACGGCGAGGATGCGACCTATGCGCTCTGCCGTCCGCCCGGTCATCACGCCTATCGCGACATGGCCGGCGGCTTCTGCTTCCTCAACAACAGCGCGATTGCCGCCGCGCATCTGCGGCAGAAGCACGAGCGCGTCGTGATCCTCGACGTCGATGTCCATCACGGCAACGGTACGCAAGGCATTTTCTACGCCCGGCCGGACGTCTACACGATATCGATCCATGCCGATCCGATCGCTTATTATCCATACGTGTGGGGCTATGCCCATGAGCGCGGCGAAGGACCCGGCCTCGGCACCAATCTCAACATCCCCCTGGCGATCGGCACCGGCGACGATGGCTACATCCAGTCCCTGGACGTCGCGCGCAAGGCGATCGAGTCCTTTGCCCCCGGCGCCCTCGTCATCGCGCTCGGCCTCGATGCCTCCGAGCACGATCCGCTCAAGGGATTGGCCGTTACCACGCCGGGCTTCCGCCGTATCGGCCAGGCCATCGCCAGGATGGGCCTGCCGACCGTGTTCGTGCAGGAGGGCGGCTATCTCTCGGATATTCTGGGCGCGAACCTGACCTCGGTGCTGGCGGGATTCGAAGACGCGCGGTGATTTTCGCTGAATTGACCGTGCTGCATCCACATCGTCATTGCGAGGAGCTCGCGACAAAATTGCGTAGCAATTTTGCGCTGATGCGACGAAGCAATCGAGACTAATGCCGGTGAAAGATTCTGGATTGCTTCGCTTCGCTCGCAATGACGGAGAATAGTCAGAACATCCCGCTCGCCGCGAGCGCCTTGCAGACGTGCCGCATCTCGGACTCGTCAGCGACCATGTCGAGCATGATCGTGGTCAGGCCTTTCGCCGCGAACGCCTTCAGCTTCGCGCCGATCTCCTCGTAGCTGCCGACGAGATAGGGGCAATCGGCCTGGAAGGTCAGGAACGGCAGCAGCCAGTAGCCATTGTCCCGGAGCTCGCCGCTCTGGCCGGCATAGAGGTGCCGCTTCCATACCGAGTCGGTGTTCTCCATGGTGAGCACGAGCAGCTCGCGATCATCGGGGTTGTCGCGAAAGCGTAGCTTCGCGGCCTGCCGCGCCTCCTCGCGTCCCTCGCGCGCGAAGATGCCGAAATTCATGCCGGGCGAGTGGAGGCCGTGATCGAGATCGGGCGGCAACATCTGCATCTTGATGCAGCCCGTCTCTTTCGCCACCCGCTGGGCCGCCTCGGACTGGCCTGCGATCAGGAATTCCGGCATCAGCTCTGGCGGCAGGCGCGGGCGAAGTTGCAGATGGTGCGCGCGGTAGAAACGCCCCTCGAAACTCACCGGCCGCGGGCTCGCCAGCAACTGGCGCATCAGCTCCACGAATTCGCCGAGCCTGATATAGCGGTCGGCATGGGACTGGTCGTCGCCGAGGCCCTGTAAGTCGCTGACCGCCGTCCCCGTGATCATGTTGAGATAGACCTTACGGCCGTGGAGCTGCGCAAAGGACGAGACGAATTTCGCCGCCGTGAACGGGTGCATGTAGACCGGGTTGACGGCGATCAGCGGCGAAGATCGCCTCGTCGCAGCCATGATGTGCTGGGCCATCGCCCAGGGCTCGACGAACACGTCATTGCCTTCGAACAGCAGGATGCCTTCGAAGGCGTTGCTGTCGGCGAATTGCGCCACCCGCATCAGCTCGCCGATATATTTCCCGGGGTCGCGGTTGCGCGAAATCGCTGGAAAGACGCGCAGCCGCGGCGGCGTCATTCAGCCGCTTCCTGGAGTGGCCAGGCATTGCAGCTGATGGGAAGGCCACCGTTGGCGCGGGAGCCGTCGGCGATCGCGAGGCGATGCGAGGGCGATGGCGAGCACAGCGAGAAGCGCCAGCCATCGGGATCGTCGGCGATATCCGGCTTGAAGCTGATCTCGATGGCCTCGCGTGACACCTGCATCGCGAAGGCGTCGAGCGGCAAATTGAGCCCAAAGCCCCTGGCCTTCAGATAGGCCTCCTTGAGCGTCCAGTAGTCGAAGAAGCGCTCGATCGCGGCCGGCGCCGGCAGTCCGCGCAGCGTTTCGACCTCCTCCGGCGCAAAGAAGCGAAGCGCGGTGGACAGCGGCGCCACCCGCTGCGACACGGTTTCGACATCGACGCCGACGGTCTCATGCTTCGACACGACGCAGGCGACGCAGCCGTCGGCGTGAGACAGGCTGAAATGCAGCGCGGTCGAGGTCGCGGGGGCTGCGACAAACGGCCGCCCGTAGCGGCCGGCGCCAAAGGACCAATCGGCCGGCGCGACGTTGGGGGCGACTTTCGACAGCGCCAGGCGCAGCATGGCGTGCGCGAAAATATACTGCCGCCGATGCCGCTCGAACATGAAGCGATCGGCACGGACCCGTTCGTCGACCGAGAGCAGCCGCCGGCACGTCTCGACCGCGCCCGGCACGTCAATGGACTCGATCAGTCCGACAAAGAGTTCAATTCTGTCGTTCGCCATCAATTGGGCCTATTGCGTCAGGCCGAGGGAAAATCCCCGGTCCCGACGGAAGAAACAACTGAGCAAGAATCATCCAAGCAGATCGCTTCTAGCGATCCACCCGGGCGATTTCTTGTCGATTTGCAGGCCGGTTTACCGGCGCAAGCTTGTGCGAGACCCCGGCTCGACACGCGAGCGACCCATGTCCGTAAAGTGAAGCCTGAAGATTGGTACGGCGTCCCGGCCGACGAATCTTACTACTTCTTCTTCTTCTTGGCTTTCTTCGCGCCGCCCAGCACCGAAAGGCTGGCATCGACGTCCTTCAGCGCGGACTGGAGCTTCTTCTTCTCGGCACCCAGCAGCTTCAGGAGGGCCTTGCGGTCCTTGTCGCTCAACGAGGTACCCTTGGTAAATTTGATGAAACCCATAACACTCCCCCGGTTGAAAATAATCGTCCAAATCAAAACGCAGGAATAATCTTGCGCGGTGGCGCCAAATAAGCAAGATGCAACTTGCTCATTCACAGCTTTGGCGAGTGAACCCGTGTTGGCACGGCATGTCACGCCGCCTTGCGAGCGAGCAGTCGGCCGAGCGGCAAGTTGGGTTGGGCGACGGCAGCCACCAATAGCGCGACGAGATCCTTCATCCACGCGCCGACCATAGGGCCGTCCAGCAGCTCGCGCTTGTAATTGCATGAGCCGGTGATGCCGGTCGGACGCTCCTTCAGCATCAGCGACAGCCAGGTCTGGTCGATCGGCAGCACCGGCTGGCCTTCGCGCGCGATGTTGCCGATCGATTCCGTCGCAAGATCCGGCAGATCGAGCGGCCGGCGCAGCGGATTTTGCAGCGTGAAATAGACCTGGAGCACCGAGGCCGGATCAATCCCTTCCCGCTCCAGATGGTCGGCCAGGAGGTTGAACGGCAGCTCTTGCCGCGCATGGGCGTCGAGCACACTTTGGCGGACCTCGGCCAACGCTTGCGCGAACGACAGCTCGGACGTGATCGTCGTGCGGACGATCACCGTGTTCTCGAACGGGCCGACGATGCGGTCGGTGTCGGGCTGAGCGCGATTCGCCATCGCGGTGGCGACCATGATGTCGGAGCGGCCCGTCCGGGCCAGCAGCAGGGCCTTCAGGCCGGTGAGCAGGCACATGAAGAGCGTGCTGTTGTGCTGGCCGGCGAACGTCTTGAGCCGCCCGATCAGCTCACGCTCGAGACTGACCGGATGGTGCCCGCTGGACGCGCCCGGGGTTGACTGGCCGTCGAAGACGGGGGCCGCGCCGCGTAAATTTTCGGTCCAGTCGGCAGCCTGGCGGCGGGCGGCGTCGGTGCCGCACCACCCGCGCTGCCAGCGTGCGACGTCCGAAAAGGCGGGCGGCGGCTTCGGTAGCGGCACCGACGGATATCCGGCCAGCGCCGCATAGCGGCTCGACACTTCCTCGAACAGCACCCCGATCGACCAGCCGTCGACAACGGCGTGATGCAGCGTCAGCAGCAGGACATGATCGTCGTCGTGGAGCCGCAACAGCCGGGCGCGCAGCAGCGGTCCGCGCGTGGGATCGATCGGGACATAGGCCTCGTGCTGGATCAGGAGATCGATCTTCCTGAGCTCCAGGGCTTTGCGCCGCTTGTTGTTGTGGGGGTGACCGTCGCCGATCGTCTCGATGGTCAGGACCCGGCCGAGGGTGCCGGGTGCGGCGACGTGACGGACCGGCTCCTCGCCGTTCCAGCCGAACGCGGTCCGCAGCGATTCGTGCCGGCCCACGACATCATCGATCGCCCGCGCCAGTGCGCTCGCATCGAGCGGGCCCTGGAGACGGAAGGCGAAGGGCAGGTTGAACAGTGGCAACCCCGGGAGGTTCTGCTCGATCCGCAGCATCTGGTCCTGCGCAATCGAGAGCGTGGGCCAGCCGCTGTCGGTCGGCCTCGCATCGGCCAGGCCCAACACGCTTGTGGCAGGCTTGCGCGGCGTCGCCGCCATGGCTTGGTCGACCCGCCGGGCAAGACTTTCGATCGTCGGTGCCTCGAAGATGGTCTTGATCGGCAGCGACACGCCGAGCGCGCGGGCGACGCGCGCCATGGCCTGGCCTGCCAGCAGCGAATGGCCGCCGAGGTCGAAGAAATTGTCGGTGACGCCGAGGCTTTCCACCTTGAGCAGGTCGATCCAGATGTCGGAGAGCACCTTTTCGGTGAAGCGCCGCGCCGGCACGGCTGCATCCGGTCCGGGTGCTTCCTGCTGCGCCGGCGCCAGCAGCGCGGACCGATCGATCTTGCCGTGGGCATTGAGCGGCACGTGATCCAGGAACAGGAATGCGGACGGAATGGCGTGGCCAGGCAGCCGGCTCTTCAGGAATTCGCGCAGCTCGCTGGCGCTGCTCCGGCTGTCGGGCCTTGCGGCGATATGGGCGATCAGCCTGACGTCGCCGCTCGCCTCGCGGCGCGGCTCGACGATGCCGGCCCGCACGCTGGGATGATCGGCAAGCGCGTTCTCGATCTCCTTGAGCTCGATACGGTAGCCGCGGACCTTGACCTGATGGTCGGCGCGGCCGAGGC
>NZ_JALBHA010000949.1:0-1068 GCF_023006445.1 Bradyrhizobium sp. SHOUNA76 | reverse complement strand
CTTGGCGCGCTGGCGTTGGCGCTGACCTTCGCGCTGGAGAAGGGTTGGCTCACCATCGCGCTGGCGCTGATGTCGCTCGGCACCGCCTGGATCTCGCTGCAGCGGCCGATCCCGTTCCTGCGCTGGCTCGCCGCCATCTTCGCGGGGCTCGTCACCGCGCGCATCGCCTATGATCCATGCATCGTCGGCGATGCCGTCGGCACCACGCCGATCTTCAACTGGCTGCTCTGGGGCTACGGCCTGCCGGCGGCATCGTTCTGGGGCGCGAGCATCTTCCTGCGCCGCCGCGCCGACGATGCGCCGCTGCGCATGGTCGAGACGGCCGCGATACTGTTCACCGCGCTGCTCGCCTTCATGGAGATCCGGCACTTTGCGACCAATGGCCGGATGACCTCGCCGCCGTCGCTGCTCGAATTCGCACTGCAAGTCTGCATCACGCTCGCGATGGCGATCGGGCTTGAGCGGCTGCGGCTGCGCAGCCATAGCGTCGTGCACAATGTCGGCGCGGTCGTGCTCACGGCGATTGCCGGGTTCATCAGCGTGTTCGGTCTGTTGATCCTGGAGAATCCGTTACTGTTCTCCGGCGTCAATGTCGGCGGCCTCGTCTTCAACCTGCTGCTGCTCGGCTACGCTCTGCCGGCAGTGCTGATGCTGCTGCTGTCATATGCGGTGGCGGGCCATCGTTCCGTCGCCTACGCCAACACGATCGCAGGTGGCGCGCTGGTGTTCGCGCTCAGCTATGTGACGCTGGAGATCCGCCGCTTCTATCACGGCCCGGTCCTGCTCTACGGCGGCACCACGGGGGCGGAGCAATATACCTATTCGATCGGCTGGCTCGGCTTCGGCGTGGTGTTGCTCGGCGTCGGCATCCTCGTCAACTCCGAGCGGGCGCGGCTGGCGTCGGCCGCGGTCATCGCGCTGACGATCCTCAAGGCCTTCGTCATCGACATGTCGACATTGACCGGCGTCTACCGGGCGCTGTCGTTCATGTGCCTCGGCATCGTGCTGGTCGCGATCGGCTGGCTCTACCAGCGGATCCTGTTCCGGCGGCAGGTCGCGCCGCCGCCG
>NZ_JALBHA010000948.1:0-1077 GCF_023006445.1 Bradyrhizobium sp. SHOUNA76 | reverse complement strand
GCAATCGCAGCCCGTTATTGCGAAAACTGTTCGAGCGCTTTGCCGGCATCAGCGCGCGCCGGGCGCTCCCCGCCTTCCGCAGCGACGTGTTTGCGCCGGCGGCTGAAGTGGTCGGACCCGAGACCGGCCGCGAAGTCGTGCTGTTCGCCGACACCTTCAATCGCATCTATGAGCGCGAGAACCTCGACGCCGCGCTGCGCGTGCTGACAGCTGGCGGCTATCGCGTGCATCTGCCGAAGCCTGCGCGCGGCAGCCGTCCTCTGTGCTGCGGCCGCACGTTCCTCTCCGCCGGTCTCGTCGACGAGGCCAGGGCCGAGCTCGATCGTCTCGTGGCCGCTTTCGCGCCTTTCGCCGCGCGGGGCGTGCCGATCGTCGGCCTCGAGCCGAGCTGCCTGTTGACGCTGCGCGACGAGCTCGCTTCCCTGCGCAAGGACAACGATGCCAAGGCGGTCAGCGCCCATGCGCTGACCTTCGAGGAGTTTCTGGTGCGCGAGGCCGAGGCCGGCCGGCTGCAATTGCCGCTCGGCGCCGTCGCCGAGAAGGCCGTCGTGCACGGCCATTGCCATCAAAAATCCTTCGGCGCCTTCAAGCCGATCGAGCAGGTGCTGCGCCTCGTCCCCGGCCTGAAGGTCGAGACCATCGAGTCGAGCTGCTGCGGCATGGCCGGCGCGTTCGGCTATGGCGCGGACACCTATGATGCCTCGATCGAGATGGCGGAGCTGTCGCTGCTGCCGGCCGTGCGGCGCGCCGATCAGGCTGCGCTCATCGTTGCCGACGGCACCTCCTGCCGCCACCAGATCCATGACGGCGCGCAACGCGAGGCGCTTCACGTCGCGCGCGTGCTGGCGATGAGCCTCGACCGCGCCGAAAACAATTCCACCTCAACCGCTGCAAAGGAAACCAGCCATGGCTGACCTCACCCTCGACACCGCCCGCAAGATTCTCGACGCCGCCTTCGCGAAGGCCGGCGAGCTCAAGCTCAAGCCGCTGGTCGTCACCATCCTCGACGCCCGCGGCGTGCTCAAGCTTGCCGCGGCGCAGGACGGCACCAGCCTGATGCGCGGCGAGATCGCGCAC
>NZ_JALBHA010000947.1:0-1078 GCF_023006445.1 Bradyrhizobium sp. SHOUNA76 | reverse complement strand
GCCGGAGAGGGGGACGCCGATGGGGCCGGCGAGGGACTTGCCGAGGCGGCCGGTGCCGGGCTCGGGGTTTGCGCCAGAGCCTCAGGCAGGCCAAGCGACAAGGCCGCTGCCGGGATCAGCGCGGCCAGAGCGAGACGACGAAACCTGAACATTTTATTCTCCCCAAGGCCTTAACCACCAAGGCCTAAATCCGTCTTTGCGCCCGGCCGCGCCCCGGCTCGCGCGAACGCGCCGTTCTAACACGCGAGCGCCAAATTCGTCCCATGACAGATGCGTCATGGCAGGCCTCCTCGGCGCTCCCAAGCAAACCGCTGGCCAAGCCGGCAAGGATCGCCATATAAGGCAGGCGAAATTCGGGAATTTTCATGAGCGCGCTGGCCAACCACGCATTTGCCAAGATGAACGGCATCGGCAACGAGATCGTTGTTGTCGACATGCGCGATTCCGCGGCAAAGGTGACGCCGGACGACGCCCGCGCGGTAGCGTCCGCGAACGGCGGCGTGGCCTACGACCAGCTCATGGTGCTGCAGAAGCCGCGGCTCGACGGCACAGAGGCCTTCATCCGCATCTACAACAATGACGGCTCGGAGGCCGGCGCCTGCGGCAACGGCATGCGTTGTGTGGTGCGGCGTATCTTCGAGAAGACCGGCCAGACCAATGCGACGTTCGAGACGGAAGCGGGCCTGCTCAATGCCTGGCAGGGTCCCGCGCCGGATCTCTACACGGTCGACATGGGTGCGCCGAAGTTCGGCTGGCAGGACATTCCGCTGGCGGAAGAGTTCCGCGACACCCGCTACATCGAATTGCAGATCGGGCCGATCGACAATCCGATCCTGCATTCGCCCTCCGTGGTGAGCATGGGCAATCCGCATGCGATCTTCTGGGTCGACGACGTCCATGCCTACGATCTCGAGCGTTTCGGTCCGCTGCTCGAAAACCATCCGATCTTCCCGGAGCGCGCCAACATCACGCTCGCCCATATCGTCGATGACAAGCACATCACGATCCGCACCTGGGAACGCGGTGCCGGCCTGACCAAGGCCTGTGGCTCGGCGGCCTGCGCCACGGCCGTCGCCGC
>NZ_JALBHA010000946.1:0-1086 GCF_023006445.1 Bradyrhizobium sp. SHOUNA76 | reverse complement strand
CGAAGGGCGGCGCGCTGCGCTGCGCCCGGGGCACGCGCGTCGTGTAGCCGGCTCGCAATGACGGTGAAGGCCTTGTAAAAGGCATTTATGGACAATTCCCCCCTGATTCTTCTCGCCGCGGGCGGCACCGGCGGCCATCTGTTTCCGGCCGAGGCGCTCGGCGTCGAGCTGATCCGGCGCGGCTATCGCGTCCGCCTCGTCACGGACGAGCGCGCGCTGCGCTATAGCGGGCTATTCAGCAAGGACATGATCGACGTGGTGGCCAGCGAGACCGCACGCGGGCGCAATCCGTTTCAGCTCGCCTATGCCGGCCTCACGCTCGTTGCCGGCACGCTGTCAGCCTACGCGCTGATCAAGCGCTTGAAGCCCGTCGCCGTCGTCGGCTTCGGCGGCTATCCGACACTGCCGCCGCTGGTCGCTGCGAAATTCGCCGGCGTGCCCGGCATCATCCACGACGCCAACGCGGTGCTCGGCCGCGCCAACCGGTTCCTGTCGAGCCGCGTGCGCGCCATCGCGACGTCGCGCCCGGGCGTGCTTGATCGGGATCCGGCGCTATCAGGCAAGACCACGACGGTCGGTACGCCGATGCGACCCGCGGTCCTCGCTGCCGCTGCTGTGCCATATGCCGCGCCCGAGGTGAACGGACCGCTGCGGCTGCTCGTGGTCGGCGGCAGCCAGGGCGCGCGCATCATGGCCGACATCGTGCCGGGCGCAATCGAGCGCCTCGAGCCCGCGCTGTGGAGCCGGCTCGTTCTCACCCAGCAGGTGCGCGACGAGGACATGAGCCGCGTCCGCGCAGTCTACGACAAGCTCAAGATCAAGGCAGAGCTGGCGCCGTTCTTTACCGATCTGCCGGCGCGGCTTGCTTCCAACCACCTGATCGTTTCGCGCTCTGGCGCCGGCACGGTGGCCGAGCTCGCTGCGATCGGCCGGCCCTCGATCCTGGTGCCGTTGCCAGGCTCGATCGACCAGGATCAGTTCGCCAATGCCGGCGTGCTGGTCAAGGTCGACGGCGCGATCCGCATCCCGCAGACCGAGTTCAGCTCGGACCGGCTGGCGTCCGAGATCTCCGCCTTCGCCGCCGAG
>NZ_JALBHA010000945.1:0-1087 GCF_023006445.1 Bradyrhizobium sp. SHOUNA76 | reverse complement strand
CAGCGGTCTCGGCGCTCCATCCGGCGCCGCTCGGACGCCGCGCGCTTCACGTCGGACTCCCTGGCCTTGGCATAGGCGTTCTCGGGTGAAGAAGTTGGGTCGGCCGAGGCCTGCTGCTCGGTGGATTTCATAGCCTTCGATGACGAAGCGGTTGCTGGCTTGGCCTGTTCTTTGGGCGGTTCGACCGCGGCCGCTTGCGACGGCGGCGGTGGCGGCGGTTCGGCGTTCGCCTGGGTGGGCTGCGTGTCAGGCTTTGCGGCTTCAGGCTTGGCTTCGGCCTGCGCCGGTGTCGCAACAATCGTACCGAAGGCTTGCGAGCCTGTGAGATAATCGACGCGTTCCGAGGGCGCCTTTGTCGCCGCCGGCGCGCCGGCGGATTCGGCGCGCTGCGCCATTTTGCTGGTGTCCGGACCCTGTTTGGACGTGACCGGATTCATGATGTTGCCGGCAACGATGCCGCCACCGAGACCGATGGCAATGGCCACGACAATGGTTCCGGCACCGACGAAATAGGCTGTCGAGGCGCGCATTAATCCACTCCCTCTTTGGAGCGAGCAACGCGCGTTGATTGCCGGATGTTCCTGGTGTCGTAGCAGTTCCCGGAGGAACTTACGCCGTCAGATCTGCTGCGCGACCTTTTCGAGCCCGATGAGGCGGGCGAGCTTGCGCACTTCTTCCTTCTGATCGTCACGCAGCTGGAACAGCAGGGGCATTGCGGCCGACTTCAACTGCTGGACCTCATCGCAATTCGGATCAATCTGCGCGCTAGGTGGCGCGTTCGGATTGGAGAGCCTGTTGGCCGAGATCTTGCGGACGACGTTGCGCAGCGCGGTCTCGACCGAAGGCCAGTAATATTCCTGCGACGAGGACAGTTTCAGGCGATCCCTGATGCCGGAGATCTGTGCGTCGGAGAGCAGGGTATAATGTTTCTGCGGCTGCGGCTTGGCCGCCACCTTCGGCTTGGCCGGAACTTCGACGGCGGGAACCTCCGCCGCGGCGGGCGCTTCGGACAGGCTCGACGCCTTGGGCATCGGGAAATCGGACGGCGTTGCAGCGGCAAAGGCCTGCCGCAGCGGCTCGGCCAGCA
>NZ_JALBHA010000944.1:0-1094 GCF_023006445.1 Bradyrhizobium sp. SHOUNA76 | reverse complement strand
ATGGCGGCCGAACAGGGCCGCGAGG
The DNA here is from genome assembly GCF_023006445.1 of Bradyrhizobium sp. SHOUNA76. Taxonomy (NCBI): domain Bacteria; kingdom Pseudomonadati; phylum Pseudomonadota; class Alphaproteobacteria; order Hyphomicrobiales; family Nitrobacteraceae; genus Bradyrhizobium; species Bradyrhizobium sp. SHOUNA76. The sequence continues at coordinate 1,069 of NZ_JALBHA010000944.1, read as the reverse complement.
TGTTCGCGGTGCCGGGCTCGCCGCTCGATCCGCGCGCCGCCGGCGCCAATGATCTGATCAAGCAGGGCGCAACGCTCGTCACGGAAGCCGCCGACATCGTCAACGCGGTTCAGCCGATCATGGAGCGCCCGCTGATGCATCCGGCTGAAGAGCCCGACAGCGAGCCGTTCGAGAGCGATCCGCAAGGCCACGACCGCGACCAGATCACCGGCCTGCTCGGGCCCGCCCCTGTTACGATCGACGATCTCGTGCGGATGTCCGGCGCCTCGCCCGCCATCGTGCGCACGGTGCTGCTGGAGCTCGAGCTTGCCGGAAAGCTCGAACGCCACGGCGGCGGGTTGGTGTCGCTGATCTAGTTATCGTTGCGCTGATCGAAACGTGTCCGTGCGGCCTCGATCTGCGCGAGATGCTCCATCGCCCATCTGCCGAGGGCCTCGACTGGCTGCGACAGCCCGCGGCCGAGATCGGTCAGCTCGTAGTCGACGCGTGGCGGAATGGTCGGGAAGATCGTGCGCGTGACGAGGCCGTCGCGCTCCAGGCCGCGCAGCGTCAAGGTCAGCATCCGCTGCGAGATGCCGTTGATCATGCGCTTCAGCTCGTTGAAGCGCTTCGGCCCGCCGCCGAGCATCATGATCACGAACACGCTCCATTTGTCGCCGACGCGGGACAGCACGGAGGCCACCCCGCGGCAGTCCGCGTGGTTGGGGTCCGGCTGCGTGTCTGACCTGGCGTCTGGCCTCGGCGAGGCAGGCAAATCAGTGTTCTCAGGTTTCAATAATGTGCCCATGGCTCAAAAAAGTGCGTTCTTGCGGGGATTTCTACAGTCACTCATGTAGCTCTGGTTACAAACATATACCAGGGTGACCCAAATGAAACTCCTCCATATCGACTCCAGCGTGCTCGGCCCCCACTCCGTCTCCAGGCAGGTTTCCGCCGCCATCGTCGACCGCCTCCAGCAGACGACGCCCGGCCTCGATGCCACCTATCGCGACCTGACCCAGACCCCGCTCGCCCATCTCTCCGGCTCGCACCTTGCGGCCGCGCAAGGCGCCCCGGTGCCGGCTGAACT
>NZ_JALBHA010000943.1:0-1113 GCF_023006445.1 Bradyrhizobium sp. SHOUNA76 | reverse complement strand
AGCGCCTGGGCGACGGCGACCGCGCCCGGCGCGGGCGCGATCTGGGACAAGACCGCGGTGGAAGCCCGCGTCGATCCCGGCGCCGAGCACAGCAAGCTCGGGGCGTCGCTGATCAAATCGGTGCCGCTGTCGGGCGATACCTCGCTGACGCTCCAGAACGGCTACAGCATCAACCAGCAGGGTACCACCGCTGTGCCCGGCATCGGCGGCCACATCACGCGCAATTACGAGACCGACCAGTCCGCCAAGGTCACCCTCAGCGACACTGGCACCAGCGTCACCGCCGGCCAGACGCTGTCGACCAGCGACGACAAATGGCTGCGCAAGGTCGGCGCCGAGCAAAAGCTGTTCGACAACGTCACCGTCTCCGGTTCCGTCGGCGAAACCTCGCAAGGCGCGATCAACAAGAGCCTGACGGCGGGTTTCAAGAAGAGCTGGTAGCAGTCCAGCGCTCTCCGCTTTCCCCTCATCCTGAGGGCGGTCCGAAGGAGCGCGTCTCGAAGGATCGAAGCCCCCGCTGCCAGAACGGCCGCCGCGTTCATACTCCCCTAACCATACGCCACGGCAAAACCCCCGAATGGTCCGCCCTTGCCGCATCTCGGCCCATTTGCGGTCAAAATCGGACGCACAGATGAGGAAGCCTCACAGACGTCGTCGTGCGGGGGACACTCGCGCTGCGCTCAACGCGAACAGGGGAATAACGATGAACGCCATGCGTCCGGAAAAGACCGAAGCCGCCGAGACCGAGACGGTCGACACCAACCTTGCCGCCGTCACGGAAGTCGAAGCCGGCATCCGTGACTTCGTCCGCAACGACATCGCCTATCTGCGCCGCCCGGCGGCGACGACCACCGACGCGCCCCCGCTCGATCCGAGCGCGGAGGCCACCGTCACCAACGTCAACTCGCTGATCCAGCGCGTCGCCGGTACCTCGCTCGCCGAGATCGAGAATCTGATCTCGGAGCTCGAGAGCCTGCGCGACCTGCTCCACGCCGAAGGCCAGCGCGTCCAGCGCGAGATCTCCGGCTACGCCCAGCTCAGCCAGGCCGCGATGAAGTCGACCCGCATGATCGCCGACAACGTCGCGCAGTGGAAGCGCGCCGCCGACGGCCT
>NZ_JALBHA010000942.1:0-1116 GCF_023006445.1 Bradyrhizobium sp. SHOUNA76 | reverse complement strand
AATCCCGACATCCTGGTGATCTCGGACGCTTCTCTGTCACCGATGCTAGGCATCGTCGTGCTGTTCGCTTTCTGGCTCGCTTTCGCCCTTTTGCAGGTCCGAGAATGGCGCGCCCGGCAGGCGGCGCACTTCCCTGGAGCGGCGAGGACGGCGCTTCGGGCCATCCGCTGATGACGGCCGCGGCGATCCGCGAGGCCGCCGGCAATTTTGGCAATTGCGTTGCCGGGATGTGGCCGGATGCCGCACGACGCGGCGTCACGCAGGAGAATTTTCAGCGCTTCACGGCCGGGCTCTCGCCCGACCTGCGCATCATGGACCTGATGGACTCGCAGCCGGAGTTCACCAAGTCGATCTGGGACTATCTCGACATCCTCGTGAACGACAACCGCCTCGCCAAGGGCCGCGAGGTCCTCGCCAAATACAAGGCGCAGTTCGACGCCACCGAAAAGGCCACCGGCGTCGACCGCTACATCATCGCCTCGATCTGGGGCATCGAGTCCAATTACTCGACGCAGATGGGCGACCGCAGCGTGCTGCAATCGACCGCCACGCTCGCCTGCATCGGCCGCCGCCAGGCCTATTTCAAGGACGAGTTCCTGTCCGCGCTGGAGATCGTCAACCGCGGCGACCTCAGACCGGAGCAGATGCGCGGCTCCTGGGCCGGCGCCTTCGGCCCGACCCAGTTCATGCCGACTGCGTTCAAGCGCTTTGCCGTCGATGGCGACGGTGACGGCAGGCGCGACGTCGTCGACAATCCCACTGACCTGATCGCCTCGACCGCCAACAATCTGAAGAAAGACGGTTGGCAGGCCGGTCAGACCTGGGGCTTTGAGGTCGTGGTGCCCCAGGGATTCAACTACATGCTGGCCGATCGCGCCAAGGCGATGACGATCGCGCAATGGGAGAAGCTCGGGCTGAAGCGCCCGACGGGCCAGCCGTTCCCGCATCCGGCCGAGAAGGCCTATCTGCTGGCGCCGGCGGGCGCGCAAGGCCCCGGCTTCCTGATGCTGCAGAATTACCGCGTCATCATGAAGTACAATCCGGCCGAGGCCTATGCGCTGGCGATCGGCCATTTCGCCGACCGCCTGCGCGGCGGGCAACCCTTCGTGCAGCCCT
>NZ_JALBHA010000941.1:0-1116 GCF_023006445.1 Bradyrhizobium sp. SHOUNA76 | reverse complement strand
TCCGCCGCGAGCCCTCGCCCGACGATGTCCTGGTGTGGCTTCGCATGCGGCGCCTGATCGCCACGCTCAAGCCCGACGTCATGCACGGCCACGGCGCCAAGGCCGGCGCCTTCATCCGCATGCGGCGACGCTCCGTCGACACCATCCGCATCTACACGCCGCACGGCGGCTCGCTGCATTATCCCCTCAACACCCTCAAGGGCGAGTTTTACGCGCGGCTCGAGCGCGCGCTGATGGATTCGACCGACCTGTTCCTGTTCGAGAGCACATTCGCGCGCGACACCTATCAACGCATCGTCGGCACGCCCAAGGGCGTGGTGCATTGCGTCTTCAACGGCGTGACCCCCGAGGAGTTCGAGCCGGTCGTGACCGCCGACGATGCCACTGACCTCGCCTATGTCGGCGAGTTCAGGCACATCAAGGGCGCGGATCTGCTGGTCGATGCCGTGGCGCGCCTGCACGAGGGCGGCAAGAAGGTCACGCTGACACTCGGCGGCGACGGCGAGGAAACGGCGGCGCTGAAGGCGCAGGTCGACAGGCTCGGCCTCGCCAATGCGATCCGCTTCATCGGTCACGTCAAGGCGCGCTACGGCTTCTCCAAGGGGCGGCTGCTGGTCGTGCCCTCGCGCGGCGATTCCATGCCCTATGTCGTGATCGAGGCCGGCGCGGCCGGCATTCCCATGATCGCATCCAGAATCGGCGGCATCCCCGAGATCTTCGGCTCCGATAGTCCGGCCCTGTTCACGCCGAGCGATTCCGAGGTCATGGCCGAGGCGATCGCGGCCGCACTCGACGATCCTCAGGCAACGGCGCAGCGCGCGGTCTCGTTGCGCGAACGCATCTCGGCACATTTCTCGCAAGCCGCGATGGTCGACGGCGTGATCGCGGGCTATCGCGACGCATTTGCCAATCATTAACCATCCTTAAGCCCGCTTTAGAAAATCTTCCGATTTGTTCGATAATCGAAGAGCCAGGGGATGCTCGCCCGCGCGCGCAAGGCCGTGCCGTGGGCTTTGGAATGGACGTGGACACCCGTGGAACCGCTCAACGCTCGCTCGATGCTCGACGCCGCGACCAGCGCTGCGGCGAAGCCCGCTGACCAGCCCTTCGTGGAGC
>NZ_JALBHA010000940.1:0-1118 GCF_023006445.1 Bradyrhizobium sp. SHOUNA76 | reverse complement strand
AGAACCGCTGCAGCATCTCGCCGCTCGCGCCGCGGAAGGCCAGACACAGGCCGGGCGTCATCACATAGGCCGCGACGGGGTCGAGGTTGGGAAAATCGCGCGGGCCGGCCGCCCATTGGATCTTGCCTTGCTGCAGCTCCAGCGATTTCGCCACGATCGCGGCGATGCCGTCGATGCGCGCGTGCACCGCGCGGTCGGCCGCGATCAGGAAATAGGCGGAGATTGCAGCGAAGCAGGCGGCCGTGATGGCGGCCACGCGCAACGTCAGACGGACCTTGAGATCGAATCTCGGGCGGTTCCACATCGAGGGCACCTAGCGCGAACGGGTTGTCGCAGCCGCATTAAACGGCAGAACGCCAGCCGCGGAAAGCGCTACGCTCTGCCGCAGTGCAGCGCCGTGAAATTTTCCCGGCGCTCGCCGGGACGGCCGCCGTTGCAGGGGCGTGGGCTGGCCGCCGAGGTTTGCGAACCGCTTCCTGCTGCGAGGCCCGCTCATGCACCTCTTCCGGTTGATCCTCCCTGCTTTCCTCCTCGCTGTCCTCGTGGGTGTCCGACCTGCCGACGCGGGCCCCGAGGCGGCCGCGGCAGCGCCGGCCGGCGTGTCGATCGAGGATTTCCAATATCTGGATACGTCCGGCGAGCCGGTCGACCAGACCGCCGCCCACGAGAAGCGGCTGGCCGCATTCATGGTCGCGCTGCGGCGGGATGTCGGGGCGGACAAGCGCTATCAGCTCACGCCCGCCGGACAAGCCGATGCGAAATTCAAGGTCGTCGGCGGCGTCCAGAAGACCAGCACGCTGGTGCAATGGGCGCGGGTCGCCGTGATCGATACCGGCGCCAGGAAGGTCCTGTTCGAGAAGCTCTATACGTTTCGCGGCGACAACGACGAAGCCTGGGACCGCGCCGAGGCGTTCCTCGCCCGCGAGGTCATCGCGGCGCTCGCGCAGCCTGCGCCGGTCGCGCTTGCCGTGTTCGATTTCGAACTCGAGGACATGACCGCCGCCTCGGGAGGCACCTTGGCCGCTTCAGACGTATCGTACCTGGCCGAGGTCACCGGCGGCGTGCGTGAGGTCCTCGGCCAATCCGGCCGCTACCGCATCGTCGACGTCGGCAGCGCG
>NZ_JALBHA010000093.1:0-16380 GCF_023006445.1 Bradyrhizobium sp. SHOUNA76 | reverse complement strand
CGCCGCGCCTGGCGCTGCTGCCGCAGGAGAAGGCCGAGGTCGAGGCCATGATGGCCAAGGCGCTGAAAAGCCGGCCGCGTCTGCCGGATGTGGGGCTCAAGGCGGCCTGACGGGAGGTCTCGTAGGATGGGCGAAGCGAAGCGTGCCCACCACCTGTCTCGATCATCGAAAGATGGTGGGCACGACGCTCCGCGCCTTTGCCCACCCTACAAAGCTGAAGTCGCGGCCCGCTTCTTCTTCGCATTCAGCGCGGACGCCACCCGGCTCACGGGCGGCTTGCCCAGCAGGCCGCTCATCTCGTTGGTCGCGGCCAACAGCCGGTCCATATCGATGCCGGTCCTGACGCCCATGCCTTCGAGCAAATAGACGACGTCCTCGGTCGCGACATTGCCGGTCGCGCCCGGTGCATAGGGACAGCCGCCGAGGCCGCCCGCGGCGGCATCGATGACGCGGACGCCCTCCTCCATCCCCGCATAGAGATTGGCGAGCGCCTGGCCGTAGGTGTCGTGGAAATGCATGGCCAGCTTGCCGGTTGGGATATTGGCGGCAACCGCGCGCAGCATCTCCTTGGCCTTGGCAGGCGTGCCGACGCCGATGGTGTCGCCGAGCGAGATCTCGTAGCAGCCGAGTTCGAACAGCGTGCTCGCGAGATCGGCGACCGCCTTTGGCTTGATCTCGCCGTCGAACGGGCAGCCCAGCACGCAGGAGATATAGCCGCGCACCTTGACGCCATCGGCCTTGGCGCGCGCCAGCACCGGCTTGAAGCGCTCGATGGACTCCGCGACCGTGCAATTGATATTGGCACGGGAAAAGCCTTCGGAGGCCGCAGCGAACACCGAGACCACTTTCGCGCCGGCGGCGCGCGCGGCGTCGTAGCCCTTCTCGTTCGGCACCAGCACGTGGAATTCGGCACCCGTCACATGGGCAACGCCGCGCAGGACGGCGTCCGAGCTCGCCATTTGCGGGATCGCCTTGGGCGAGACGAAGGCGCCGACCTCGACCGTATCGAGACCGGCCGCAACCAGCGCCTCGATGAAGGCGATGCGGGCCTCGACGCTGACCGGAACCTTCTCGTTCTGGAGCCCGTCGCGCGGGCCCATTTCGACGATGCGGACCTGATCGCTCATGTCACTCTCCGGACGGCTCGACCACGGCGAGTTCGACACCCTCCTGCACGATGTCGCCGACCTTGCACTTGATCGATTTCAGCACGCCGGCATAGGGCGCGCGCAGCGTCTGCTCCATCTTCATCACTTCGAGCGTCAGGATCGGTGCGCCCTTCTCGAGCATTGCGCCCTCCTCGGCCAATACCGCGACGACCGTTCCCGGCAAGGGCGCTGCGATCTTGTCCGCGCCGGTCTGCTCCTCGCTCTCGCCGCCGAACGGATCGACCCAGTGCAGGTCGAAGCGACCGTTGCGCGTGCGCAGGTAAAGCTCATGGCCCGAGATCACGGCTGCGACGGACGATTTGACGCCATCAAGCGTCAGATCGAAGCCGCCGTCCTTCGGCGCGATCGCAAACGCCAGCTCGCGGTCGCCGATCACCAGCGTCGACGGCCCGCTGCCGTAGTTCAGCGCGATCTTCTGCTCGGGGCCGTGGCCGACGCGGAATGCGAAATTTCGTTGGCGCCGGCCGACCGGCTGCCAGCCAAACGTCTGCCAGGGTGAATTCGCCTGGGCCCGTGCGGCCTGCTGCTCGTCGTTGATGACAGCGGCCACGGCGGCGCATAGCTCCAGCTCGCCGGGCGCCGGCGCGGCCTGTGTCAGGACCGCCAGCTCGCGCTCGATGAAGCCGGTGTCGATCGCATTCGTCCGCACTTTCGGGTGCGTCATCAGCGCCGACAGGAACGGGACATTGGTGACGATGCCGCGAACGTCGGACTCTTCCAGCCCTCGGTTCAGCCGCTCGATCGCGACATCCCGCGTCGGCGCCCACGCGATCATCTTGGCGAGCATGGCGTCGTAATAGGGCGAGACGCTATCGCCCTCGCGGTAGCCGGCATCGATACGTAAGCCACCAGTCTCCGGCGGCAGACGCCAGGTCGATATCCTGCCGACCGACGGCATGAAGTTCTTGGTCGGGTTTTCCGCGTAGACGCGCGCCTCGACCGCGTGGCCGTTGAGCTTGATCTCGTCCTGCTTCAACGGCAGCTCCTCGCCGAAGGCGACGCGCAACTGCCACTCGACCAGATCGATGCCCGTGATCAGCTCGGTCACGGGATGCTCGACCTGGAGACGGGTGTTCATCTCGATGAAGAACACGTCCTTGCCGTCTGAGACGAATTCGATCGTGCCGGCACCGACATAGTTCACCGCGCCGGCCGCCTTTCGCGCGGCGGCGCAGACCGCCTCGCGCTGGGCCGCGTTGAGCGTCGGCGACGGCGCTTCCTCGATCACTTTCTGGTGCCGGCGCTGCAACGTGCATTCGCGCTCGAACAGCGAGAGCAGATTGCCGTGGCTGTCGCCGATGATCTGCACTTCGATGTGGCGGGGATTGTCGACATATTTTTCGATCAGCATACGGTCGTCGCCGAACGCGGCTTTTGCTTCCCGCTTGGCGCTGACGATCGCGGGCCCAAGTTCGTCCGCCGAGCGCACGATCCGCATGCCGCGGCCGCCGCCGCCCGCGGACGCCTTCACCAGGATCGGGAAACCGACCTTCTCGGCGGCCTTCGCCAGCGTTGCATCGTCCTGCGCGTCGCCGTGATAGCCGGGCACCAGCGGCACGCCGGCCTCCTCCATCAGCGCCTTGGAACCGGACTTCGAGCCCATCGCATTCATCATCCCGGCGGTCGGGCCGACGAAGACGAGCCCGGCCTCGAGGCAGGCGTGCGCGAACTCGGCATTCTCCGACAGGAAGCCGTAGCCGGGGTGCACGGCTTCCGCGCCGGTCTTGCGCGCAGCCTCGATCAGCCGCTCGACATTGAGATAGCTGTCGCGGGCGCGGGCGGGCCCGAGCAGCACGGCTTCATCCGCGAGCGCGACATGCATCGCGTCGCGGTCGGCCTCGGAATAGACCGCGACCGTGCGCAGGCCCATGGCGCGGGCGGTGCGGATGACACGGCAGGCGATCTCGCCGCGGTTGGCGATCAGGAGCGTGCGAAAACGCCGGTAGAGCTTTGAGCGGTCCATCGCATCACATCCTGAACAGGCCGAATTTCGTCGGTTCGATCGGCGCATTCGACGCCGCCGAGAGGCCAAGGCCGAGCACCAGCCGCGTGTCGGCGGGATCGATCACGCCGTCGTCCCACAGCCGCGCGGTCGCGTAATAGGGATGCCCCTGGCTTTCATATTGCGCACGGATGGGCTCGCGGAATTTATCTTCCTCTTGCTTCGACCAGCTATCGCCCTTGGCCTCGATATTGTCGCGCCGAACCTGGCTCAGCACCATCGAGGCCTGCTCGCCGCCCATCACCGAGATGCGTGCGTTCGGCCACATCCAGAGGAAGCGCGGCGAGTAAGCGCGGCCGCACATGCCGTAATTGCCGGCGCCATAGGAGCCGCCGATCACGACGGTAAATTTTGGCACCGAGGCGGTCGCGACCGCCGTCACCAGCTTGGCGCCGTCGCGCGCGATTCCGCCGGCCTCGTATTTCTTGCCGACCATGAAGCCGGTGATGTTCTGCAGGAACACCAAGGGAATGCCGCGCTGGCAGCACAGCTCGATGAAATGCGCGCCCTTCAGCGAGCTCTCGCTGAACAGGATGCCGTTGTTGGCGATGATGCCGACCGGATGGCCCCAGATATGGGCGAAGCCGCACACCAGCGTCGTGCCATAGAGCTTCTTGAACTCGTCGAACTCGGAGCCATCCACCACGCGCGCGATGATATCGCGCACGTCGAACGGCTTGCGACCGTCGACGGGCACCACGCCGTAGATCTCCTCCGCTGCGAACAGCGGCTCGCGCGGCTCGTGCATATTGAGGTTCGGCCGCACCGACGGTTTCAGCGTGCCGACGATGCGCCGCGCGATGCCGATCGCGTGCGCATCGTTCTGTGCGTAATGGTCGGTGACGCCGGATTGACGCGAGTGCACGTCGGCGCCGCCCAGCTCCTCGGCGCTGACGACCTCGCCGGTCGCGGCCTTCACCAGCGGCGGACCACCGAGGAAGATGGTGCCCTGGTTGCGCACGATGATGCTCTCGTCCGACATCGCCGGAACATAGGCGCCGCCGGCTGTGCAGGAGCCCATCACGATCGCGATCTGCGGAATGCCAGCTGAGGACATCTGCGCCTGGTTGTAGAAGATGCGGCCGAAATGGCGCTCGTCCGGGAAGATCTCGTCCTGCAGCGGCAGGAAGGCGCCGCCGGAATCGACCATGTAGACGCAAGGGAGGTTGTTCTGCCGCGCAATGTCCTGCGCGCGCAGATGCTTCTTTACCGTCATCGGGTAATAGGTGCCGCCCTTGATGGTGGCGTCATTGGCGACGATCACACATTCGCGGTCCGCGATGCACCCCACCCCGGTGACGACGCTCGCCGAATGCACGTCGCCGCCATAGAGGCCATACGCCGCGAGCGGCGACAGCTCCAGGAACGACGTGCCGGGATCGACCAGCAGGTCGACGCGTTGCCGTGCCAGCATCTTGCCGCGCGCGGTGTGGCGGTTGCGCGAGACCTCGCCGCCGCCGCCGGCGACCTGACTGAGCTTTTCGCGCAAGTCCGCGACGAGGGTGCGCATGGCCTCGGAATTGCGCGCAAAGTCTGATGAAGACGGATCGATGCTGGAATGGAGCGGCATGATGATTCCAATGAGGTGAAAGTTTTAAGCCGTCTCGGCCATCAGCTCGCGGCCGATCAGCATGCGGCGGACCTCCGAGGTGCCGGCCCCGATCTCGTAGAGTTTTGCGTCGCGCCAGAGACGCCCCACAGGGAATTCGCTGGTGTAGCCGACGCCGCCGAGCGCCTGGATCGCCTCGCCGGCCATCCACGTTGCCTTCTCCGCGGAATAGAGGATCGCAGCAGCCGCATCCTTGCGCAAGCTGCGCGCGTGGTCGGCGCGGTCGCACGCGCGGCCGACCGCATAGACATAGGCGCGCGTGGCCTGCCAGGTCGAATACATGTCGGCGAGCTTGCCCTGCATCAGCTGGAAGTCGCCGATCGGCTGACCGAACTGCTTGCGCTCGTGCATGTAGGGCACCACCGCGTCCATGCAGGCCGCCATGATGCCGAGCGGGCCGCCAGAGAGCACCGCGCGCTCATAATCGAGGCCGGACATCAGCACCTTGACGCCCTCGCCCACCTTGCCCATCACGTTCTCCTCCGGCACCTCGCACTCGTCGAAGAACAAGGGATAGGTGTTGGAGCCGCGCATGCCGAGCTTGTCGAGATGCTGGCCGTGGGTAAACCCCTTGAAGCCCTTCTCGACGAGGAAAGCCGTCATGCCGCGCGGGCCTGCCTCCGGATCGGTCTTGGCGTAGACGACCAGCACGTCAGCGTCGCCGCCATTGGTGATCCACATCTTCGAGCCGTTGAGGACGTAGCGGTCGCCGCGCTTGTCGGCACGCAGCTTCATCGAGACGACGTCAGAACCGGCGCCCGGCTCGGACATCGCGAGCGCGCCGACATATTCGCCGGAAATCAGCTTCGGCAAATAGCGCTGGCGTTGCGCGTCATTGCCGTTGCGGCGGATCTGGTTGACGCAGAGGTTGGAATGGGCGCCATAGGACAGCCCGACCGCGGCCGAGCCGCGCGAAATCTCCTCCATGGCGACGATATGGGCGAGATAGCCCATGCTCGAGCCGCCATATTGCTCCGGCGCCGTCATGCCGAGCAGGCCGAGGTCGCCAAAGCGCTTCCAGAGGTCTGCCGGGAACAGATTGGCCTTCTCGATCTCCGCGGCACGCGGAGTGATCTCCGCCTCCACAAAGGCGCGCAACGTGTCGCGCAGCAGGCTGATGTCTTCGCCCAGATCGAAATCGATGCTCGGGATGTTCAAGGCGATTCCTCCGTATTTTGGGGACCAAACCTAGCGGGGTCAGGGCCCATCTGCGGTCGAAAAGGTTGCATTTTCTGCCAAACTTGGCGAGGATTTTCCTTGGGAGTTCCGATGCCTTTTCAAGCCGCAACCGCGGTCCCGCGCCGCGCCGTCACCCCCGCCGCCTTTGTCCGCGGCGTGGTTGCCGCCTACGCAAGATACGGCCGGGATCCGGCCGAGGCGCTCAGCCGGGGTCAGGTAGCGCCAGACCTTGTCAATTCTCCGGATGGGCGGGTCACGGCCGCCCAGTTCGAGGCCCTGGCAGGCCATGCCATGCGTGAGCTCGACGACGAGGCGCTGGGCTGGTTCTCACGGCGCCTGCCCTTCGGCACCTACGGCATGCTGTGCCGCGCCTCGATCACGGCGCCGACGCTCGATATCGCGCTCAAGCGCTGGTGCCGGCATCACCGCCTGCTCACCGAGGACGTGCTGCTCGATCTCGAGGTTGGCGAAGAGACCGCTATGGTGTCCATCCGGGAGCTGCGCGATCTCGGGCCGTTGCGCGAATTCTGCCTCGTCACCCTGCTCCGCTACGTGCTCGGCTTCTCCTGTTGGGCGGTGGATTCCGCGATTGCGCTGCGTGCGGCAGAATTCCCGTACTCCGAGCCCAACCATGTCTCGGTCTATCCGACCATCTTTTGCCGGAGCATCCGCTTTGACGCGGACTGCGCCCGCATCGTCTTCGACAAGCATTATCTGTCGCTGCCGCTCACGCGCAGCGCCGCCGATCTCGACAACATGCTCAAGGGCGCGCTCAGGCTGACCGTGCTGCCCTATCGGCGCGACCGGCTGCTGGTCGAGCGTGTCCGCCGCGTGCTCCGCAATGCGCGCGGACGTAGCCTCGGGGCCGAGGACGTCGCGAGCGAGCTTGCGCTCTCCACCCGCACCATGCATCGGCGGCTGCGCGAGGAAGCAACCTCGCTGCGCGATCTCAAGGAAGAGGCAAAATTCGAACTGGCAAAACAGGAGCTGATGCGTGGCCGCACCCCGATCAAACGCATCGCGGAGATCGCCGGATTCCGCAACGAGAAGAGCTTTTCGCGCGCCTTCCGCAGCTGGACCGGCGCTAGCCCGCGCGAATTCCGCGGCCGCTATCGGTGAGGCGCGCAGGCCTCACGCCGCCGTCTCGACGTCCGAACCGGTCAGCGCCTTGACGGCGTCTTCGAGCGCCTTGGCATTATCGGTCAATTGCTGCTCGGATAGCTTCATCATCTGTGCGACGCGCGCGCAGCTCCGCGACAGGAATTCGATGTTGAGCAGCCGCATGGCCTTGATGATCGTGCGGTAACGTTCGACATCCGAACCGACAAGGCCCGGCCGGATGACGGTTTTTCCATCGGTCGACAGCCCCAGCGATTTGTACATCTCGCGTTCCAGGATCGGCCAATCGTCGAGCAGACGCGACATCTTCTCGCTTTCGACGTCGTCGAATCCCGCCAGAAAATCTTCCGTACTGAAATTGCCGCGTGTCCGCGATTCAACCGTCAGATCCTCGATCACGCGTGGGATCTGCTGGATCCGGCGCTCGCGCTCGTCGGACGATAGCGCGTCGGCGGAGAATTTCTGGATGATCTCGGACCTGAACCGGTAGCCCATGCGGATGGCGGTCAATAGCGAGAGCAGCTTGCTCGACAATCCGGTCAGCGGCCCGCCGACCTCCTCGATCGCCAGGAATTCGCAGCGATAGTCGCCATCGCCCTGGACACGAGCTCGGTGCAGCAAGGTCCGGTAGCGCCGGCCGCCGCGCCCGATCAGCACGGCCTGCGGCGCAATGAACTCGTTCTCGCGCGCCGCAAGCAGTATCTGCGCGGTTTCCTCAAGCCATTTGTAGACGAAGTTCTGCCTTCCAGTTTCCGTATTTGCCAGCTTCTGGACCTTGCACCAGAGCACGGACTGCGCCTGGATGGTGAAGAGATCGCCGAGCACATTGTCTTCGCCGGTGAACTGGGCCGCAGGTGGAATCTGCCCATGGGCGAGTTCGGCGTCGGATGCCACGAAGTGTACGCGCGGATAGCCGTCGAATTCGCGAATCTCGCCGAACAGACCGCTATCCAGCTTGCCGACCAGCCCGCGCAACTCGTTGGCATCGACGTCGATGGCGTTCCTCTCGAAAACGCCGATCAACTCCCTGATGAGTTGATCCTTGCTCGTCAGCATCTGCAAGTGGCTGAGCGGACCCGGCGGGTTCACGTTCGGGCGGATCAGGCAGAAGATCCGGCGATCGGTGGCTGCCGGCTTTGCGGCGGCAAAATATCCGGCTTCATAAAAGCACCAGGACCAGTCCTCGTAGGGCGCGCCGTAAAGCAGAAACAGGCTTTGCGCTGTGCGAAGATGATGCTCGATAGAGGGCCGCCATTCATTGCCGCGCGGGATGTCCTCCGAAATGAAGACATCGATTTGTCCATGCGAAGCGGTTTCAATGACCTTCTTCATCGCACGGGCTGTCCGGCCGTATTCAGACCGGTGGCTGATGAAAATCGGGTTGGGAGCCATGACGCGCTTCCCCTGGGTACAATCCGGCCCATTTACAATTCGGGCGATCTCTGGGAAGCATGGACCCGCGCAGATTGCTGCTCTGTGAAGGAGTTCACACGGCCGCATCTAATTTTGGGGCCGACGTACTTACGCTTCAGCATTGCCAGGGGCTGAGGCTTGCGCTGAGACGTGCACGCGATCTCGCGCGCCTCTCATGAATTTACGGCCCCCGAGATAAAAACCTCGGAGGCCGCAACCCCCTCGAAACCGGGTTCGAATTCGGGCGTCAGTTGGAGTTGGTCTGCGCGCCGGGTCGAAGCTTGGTGCGCGACTGCGAGTGCTTCGGCTGATAAGCGAGAGAATCGTTGGTGCTCTTCGCACCGCTCTGCGAACACACGCCGCCGATACCACCGGCCGCAGCGCGGCAGGTCTCCATCGTCGGATAGCCGCAACCGTGAGCGGCCTGGGCGCCGTTGGTGATGCAGTATTCTTCCGCCTGCGCGGCCGGCGCGGTCATCAAGAGAAACGCGGAGGCGAACAGCGTCGCAGTGGATGCGACGAACGTCTTCGAGGTCGAGGTCATCTTGTCTTTTCCTGCTTCAGGGTCCCACAAAAGAGTCCTCGGCATGCGACGCAGGCTGAGGGTTCACACCTGGCATCTAGGCGGCGCACTGGTTCCGGCAAACACGGTTCGGCGCATTGCAGGACTTCGTAAATCACATGTCACAGTTATGTGAGCTACTCAGTTTTTGTGACGGTGTACTGCTTTTATGAGCCGGCACGCCGGGAGCGGGTGTCCCCTAACCCGCCGACGCAGCTGCCGCGACGTCCTGCAACGGCAGCGGGGTATCCTTGGCAACCCCCAACACAGGGAAGCTGCGAACGTTCTTCACATCAGGCATTGCTGCGAAATGCAGCAGCTGCCGGTGCATGCTCTCGACGCTCGGCGCCACGCATTTGAGGAGATAGTCGGTGTCGCCTGAAATCCGCCAGCACTGCTGGATGCGCGGGATCGCAGCGATCGAGCTCTCGAACGCCTCCAGCACCGGCTGGGCCTGGCTGCCGAGCTGGATCGAGACGAACGATACCACCTCATAGCCGAGCCGCCGCTCGTCGATGACGGCGCGCACCGCCCGGATCACGCCGCGGCTGAACAGCGATTTCAGCCGCCGCAGGCAGTTGGGCGCGGAGACACCGACGCGCAGCGCCAGCTCGTTGTTGCGGATACGCCCGTCCGCTTGCAGCTCCGAGAGGATCTTCAGATCGACGCCGTCGAGCTGGTCACGCCCGGCCATACCCCAACCTCGTCATGGTCGTGTCATGCGAGGCAGCGAAGCACGCGGGAGATTTGGTGCCAAGGGCGATTGGAGGCCGGGACTTACATTCGCCAGGGCGTGTCAACTGTTTACGAACGATCGTGCAGCCCCGAATCCAAGACCGTAAAGCTTAGCCGTTTGCCGAGTGGCTTGCGTCGAATTTTGGCTAGCCCGCGCTCGACACAATAGCTGGCTACCGGAGATGGCCTGCCGTCGATCCTCATTAGCCCGCTGTGCGAGCCCCGACGCTCGGCGTTGAGCCAGCGCAAAAAGGGCATCGCCGCGCATGCTTCTTTCGTTTGTCGCTGCTCATGGCGTGTTCTCGGACCAGGCGTCTGCCGCCCCCTCAATGCGTCCAGGGCTCGCCGCGGCGGAACGAGAAATTGTCGGCATAGGCGACCGGGCGACGGATCGAATCCTGCGGCTCGATCACCTGGTAGGCGATGCCCTTGCGCTCGCAATAGGCGATCGCCTCCTCCTTGGAGGGGAAGCGCAGCGTGATCTGCTGCTTCATGTCACCTGACGACGTCCAGCCCATCAGCGGCTCGACCGAACGCGGCAGCTCCGGTTCGTAGTCGAGCTGCCATTCCCTGGTCTTGGAGCGTCCGGATTGCATCGCGTTCTTGGCGGGCTTGAAAATCCGTGCGGTCATTAGCGGTCCGGCCTCTTCGTCTTTATCGTTCGATTTCGATGCGTCACGGTAGCAGTTGGTGGAAACCTCAGGGATAGTATAGAGACACCGATTGGGAACTGATCGGTGATTCCGGGGCCCCGGCACCCTCGCCTACGGTATAGTCATTATGCTGCACCGTGACAATTGCGTACCCGCCTTCCGCGCTGGGGTCCCGCCCGGCGGCACTGGCTTGCCGACATCAGTGTAACCGTCCCCTCCGAGAGCTCCCGTCGCATGTCCTTCCTGAACATCAACGCCACGCTCCCTGACAAAGGCCGTGACCTCAGGCTCGACCTGTTTCGAGGGGTCGCGAATTGGGCGATCTTCCTCGACCACATTCCGGACAACGTCGTGAACTGGATCACGACGCGCAATTACGGCTTTTCCGACGCCGCGGACCTGTTCGTCTTCATCTCCGGCTACACCGCCTCCTTCGTCTATGCACGGATGATGCTGGACCGCGGCTTCCTCGTCGGCGCCACCAGGCTCACCAAGCGGGTGTGGCAGCTATACGTCGCCCACATCATCCTGTTCGTGATCTATATCGCCTCGATCAGCTATCTGGCGCTGCGCTTCGGCGATTCCGAGATGATCAACGAGTTCAACGTCGCCGGCCTCGTCGACAACGCCACCGAGACGCTTCGCCAGGGCCTGTTCCTCCGCTTCAAGCCGCTCAATCTCGACGTGCTGCCGCTCTACATCGTGCTGATGGGGCTGTTTCCGCCGGTGCTGTGGTTCATGCTGCGCAAGCCCGACCTCACGATGGTGCTGTCGATCGTGCTGTGGCTGGTCGCGCGTCACTTCGGCTGGAATCTGAACGCCTATCCGGCCGGCCAGTGGTACTTCAACCCCTATTGCTGGCAGGTGCTGTTCGTGTTCGGCGCCTGGTGCGCGATGGGCGGCGCGCGCCGCTCGATGACGCTGATCAACGCGCCGGTCACGCTCTACCTCTGCCTCGGCTATCTCCTGTTCGCGCTGGTCATGACCATGGCCGGCCGCTTCCCCACTTTCGGCGGCATGTTTCCGGAGTGGCTGTTTTCGGCCTTCAACCCGAACGACAAGACCAACCTCGCGCCCTATCGCTTCATCCACTTCGTCGTGATCGTGATCCTCGTGATCCGCTTCGTGCCGAAGGAATGGCCGGGGCTCGAATGGAAGGTGTTCGATCCCTTGATCGTCTGCGGCCAGCAGTCGCTCGCCGTGTTCTGCGTCGGCGTGTTCCTGTCCTTCGTCGGCCATTTCGAACTGTCGATGAGCTCGGGCTCGCTGCTCGCGCAGATCTTCGTGAGCGTCGCCGGCATCGCGATCATGACGACGGTGGCCTATTACATCTCGTGGTCGAAGAAGCAGGACAAGCCGCTGAAGCCGCCGCCGCCCAAGCCGGGGGCAACCGCGACGAAGGCCGCCTGAGCCGGGAGCGCTGCCGTTCTACGCTGACGCGCGATGTTGGCTCATTCCAGGCTCATTGCGCTTCAGGCCGCTTCCTCGCCGTCGAACTCGGTGAATTTCCTGTAGATCCAATCGCGGCCGTCATGACGGCGCCAGACCTTGCCGACCACGAGCTGCCCGTTGATCGAGCGGCGGGGCACGATCACGGTCCAGAGGTGCCAGATCTCGCTCCAGCTCGATTGCGGATCGGCGGTTTTGAAGTTGCGATCGAAAGACATGGCGCAGAACTCACAGGATACGCGCGCTGCGACGAACCGTGACCTTGTGTGAGCACGAATTGCAGGTAGCCCATCGCGAGCCGGAATCGATCTGATAACGATCGCCAAGGCTGCCGCAACAACCGCTCATCCTTAACCTAACCGATCAACCTTACCTCTCGTGGCTTCGGACCGGAATCGGTTGAAAAAGAGCGTCGATCTTTTTAGAGTGTTTCGTGATTTGAGATGGCCGCGCCAGGCGCGTGGCAATTTGATTGAGCTGACGTCACATTTTGTAATTGAATTTCGAGACGATTCGTCGGGACGACCAAAATGAATTTGCACTATGCACGTCTGCGCCTGGCGCTGCGAATGATGGCGGTCGCAAAGACGCCGGCGCAAGAGGCGCCGCAAGCCGCCAACGACAACCAGATGGTCTGGCCGTTCGTCCCGTTTCCGCCGGGCTGGCACGCCTCGGGTTGATCGGCCGGATCTGACAAAAATGGCGTCCGAAAAGCGCAACGCCGCGCAAGCGGAATATCATCGCTTGGCGGCGTCCGTTTAGACATTGGGCGCTGAAATCCCCAACACACATATGTCTTTGGCGACAGCCAAAGGTTCGATGCGGCGTCGGCAATTCTGCCCCAGTCTCAGGCGCGCCGCGATCGGATCAGGGGCCGGCGCTTGCGCTTGACGCAGCCTGGGCATCGGACTGAAGCGTGCGTCGCGCGCCTCGTCGAGGTCTGGACGCTCGGTCATGCCGATGCGGGCAGAATTCCATTGTCGCGCCCTTCGCCGGACAGCAACCAATCACTGCGCACCGCGTTGCAGCTTTTTCCCGTCCATCAGGGGCATCCGAGGTGTCCGCGATCCGCGCGCGCCCGCCTGCCCTCATGTCCATGTGAGCTGGAGCGCGGCCGGTGAATTTTCGTGAACGAGCCGAAACCAATGAACAGCAGGCAGCAGGGCAAGCGTGCCACGTCGATACGCCTGAGAAAGTCGCCGAGACGCCGGAGCCCGGAAGCTCTCTGCTCGCGTTCTGTGGGCTCGGCATTGCGGGGATAGCGATGCTGGGCTGGATCTGCGCCCTCGCCTGGATCGCCTGGCGCCTGGTCAATTGGCTCTTATTCTGAACGCAGCGCCGGGAAGCCAGAGGCTCAAGCCGGTGGGCATCGGGCTTGAAGATCCCCCGGGGGGAGGTCGGGACTGGTCGGGGCAGCTGGATTCGAACCAACGACCTGCAGTACCCAAAACTGCCGCGCTACCAGGCTGCGCTATACCCCGAATGTCCGGCGAGCCCCGTCGATACACGCTTCCAAAGGCGCCAGCAAGCTTACAGACTCGCGCCAGCAAGGCTGGCAACGCCCCTCGCCTGCCCGCCCTATTTGCTGCCGAACAGCGGGTGGCCGACGCGGTCGCCGGGGCGGATGCCGTATTTCTGCGCCGTTCCCGCCACCACCTCCAGCACGGCCCGGGCGGGCCCCCGGGACGAGATGATCTTCGTCGACATCGGCTCGGTGTTCTCGGCGATGCGCAGGATGCGGCCGTTGGCGCCGATGAAGATCATGTCGAGCGAGACATAGGTGTTCTTCATCCACATCGAAATTTCCTGCTCGGGATTGAAGTCGAACAGCATGCCTCTGCCGTCGGCCAATTCCTTGCGGTACATCAGGCCGGTCTGCTTCTCCTCCTCGGTCGTCGCCATTTCCACCGAGAACACCTGCACCCCGTTCTTGGTGACGATCTCCAGCGGCTGGAAGCTGGCGGCGCCGGCGGGCACGCTGGCGACGGCACAGCCGGCGATGACGAGGATGGCGGCAAGCCAGCCCTTCAGAGCGGACCAGACAGCGTTCCGATCAAGATTCATGGGTGACACTCGAGGCGTGGGACGGGAACCAGTCCTTACGCGGCGATCGCCTGAAAAGCCAGAGGCGCGCCGGCCTGCCAGCGCGCCTCTGCTCACGATTGCGGGACCCGTAATAGCGGCAGTAGGCGCCCTTAGTGCGACTGCAATCCCGGCGATCCGGTCTCGGGATGGATCTCGGCCGCCATCATGCCCTTGGAGCCGGGCCCGAAGCGGACCAGAACATACTGGCCGGGCCTGAGCTCGGTCATGCCGAAGCGGCGCAGCGTCTCCATGTGCACGAAGATGTCGGGCGTACCCTCGCCGCACGTCAGGAAGCCGAAGCCGCGCAGCCGATTGAACCATTTGACCTGGGCCCGTTCCAGCCCGCTGGTCGCGGTGACCGTGACATGGGTGCGCGGCGGAAGCATCTGCGCCGGATGGATCGCGGTCGACTCGTCCATCGAGACCACGCGGAACGCCTGGTAACCCTTGGCGCGCTGAATGCACTCGACGACGATGCGGGCGCCTTCATAGGCGGTCTGAAAGCCGTCGCGCCTGAGCACGGTAACGTGCAGGAGCACGTCCGGCCAGCCATTGTCGGGAACGATGAAGCCGTAGCCTTTGGAGGCGTCGAACCATTTGATGACGCCATGGACTTCGACGAGATTGGCGCTGGCCTCACCCAACCCGCTGAAGGGACTGAGCGCACTGTCGCGACCGGCGCTGCCGTGTTCGCCCGGCGCGATCCGCCCGGACGATACTCCCTGCCCGGGAACTCCGAGCTTCTTCGACTCAAATCCGTCCGACGACCCCATAACCCCGGACCCCACACTGCCATGCAACCCGCCACATTGGCGGCGCTCGAATCACGCGTCTTAAGAGAATGTTCTCAATTGGACGCGACGCGAATCTTTCGACTCAAAAGATAACACTCCCGGTTGCGAGGCATAGATAAAAAAGAGATTCGCCGGAACCTATGAACAGCTTGCACAGCCGCGAATCAAACTGATGCCTCAATTGCCAGCAAAGGGACCGAGCGTTTCGCCGATGTCGTGGTGGATGACGAGGTCGGCGATGTCGTCCTGTTCGGTCGGCTCGCGATTGATGATCACCAGACGTGCACCGGCGTTCTTCGCCATCATCGGAAAGCCCGCCGCCGGCCAGACCACGAGCGAGGAACCGATCGCGATGAAGAGGTCGCAGGCGCGCGACAACGCGGTCGCGCGCTGCATTTCCTCGTCCGGCATCATCTGGCCGAAGGAGATCGTGGCGGTCTTCACCGGCTCCTCGCAGACGGTACAATTGGGCGCGACGCCGTCGCCGTCGAAGCGACGCTTCACCCAGTCGAGCGGATAGGCCTGTCCGCATCCGATACAACGCGCATAAGTGGTATTGCCGTGAAGTTCAACCACGTGCTCGCCGGCGAAGCCGGAGGCCTGGTGCAGATTGTCGATGTTCTGGGTAATGACGGCGGGAATTTTGCCCGCGCGGTAGAGCGAGGCCAGCGCGCGATGGCCGCGGCCGGGCTTCGCCGCCGCAAAGACCTCCTCCATCGCAAAACGGCGACGCCAGGATTCGTCTCGCGCTGACTGGCTCGCGACGAATTCGTCGAACGGGATCGGACGGTTGCGCGTCCAAATTCCGCCGGGCGAACGGAAGTCGGGAATGCCGCACTCGGTCGAGATGCCGGCGCCGGTGAAGGGCACGATGGTCCTGGCCTCGGCGATCATGTCGCCGAGCCGTTCAACGCCGCTCTGAAGATCCGATGCAATCAAATCGCGGCCTCCCGATTCGTTTTTGCCCTGGCAGCAACATGCGCAAGCGGCAAGATTGTTGACGCTCTTATCAAGCGCTAACGCAATGCGCTCGGCAATTTTTTCCGGCCTTCGCATATCACAATCCTGCAATGCCTCGTCCCCATTGACGCCCCATTCAGGAGGATCAATGGATGTGTGAATGCGACTCAAGATGATGCGGCGGCAGTACTTGAGCTCAGTAGTAGAAACCGAGGGGATGGCCATGACCGAAGACGAAGAACGCAAAGCCCGTGAGCGCGATGAGATCGCCGCCCGTGTTGCCGCCTTCCGTGCCACGCAGGAAAAATTCAAGCGTGAGCGCGAGGAGTATTTCGTGTCGACGCTAGAGAACGCCCGCAAGGTCGAGCGGCCCTCGCTTTGGCCGTAAGATACGCCTGATCGATGCGCATGAAAAAAGCCCGGAGCATCGCCCCGGGCTTTTCGCTTGCCACTTACCAATGGCGCCAGTGGTGGTGGTGCCGGTAGTAAGGGCCGCCGCCGTAATAGGCGTAGGGGCCAGACCCGTAATAGTAGCCGGGCCCGTCATAATAGCCGTAACGGGGACCGTAATAGCCGTACGGATGCGACGCTGCGACCGCTCCCGCGGTGATCGCGCCGGCGGCGAGGCCGAATGCGAGGCCCGGGCCGATG
>NZ_JALBHA010000939.1:0-1118 GCF_023006445.1 Bradyrhizobium sp. SHOUNA76 | reverse complement strand
GGCGAGCGAGGCTGCCCGCAGCGGCTTCACCAGAAAGCCGGTGAAGGCCGGCGACAGCTTTTCATGGCGCGAGCTCGACGTCAGCAGCACGAGACGCTGTGGCGCATGCGTGCGGGCCATTTCGCCCAGGCGGTCGGCCATGGCAGGGCCGATCGCACGATCGATCAGCACCGCGTGCCATGAGCGTTCGGGCAACAGCGCTTCGGCGACCGCCGCATCCACAACCATGCAGGTCTGGCCGCCCCAACGCTCCAGGCGCCGCGCGATCAGCGAGGCCTCGATGCCGTCGGCGACCAGAAGCATCGACTTGCCGGCGAGGTCGGGACTCGGAAAGGCCGTCTGTCCCGCGCTGGCTTGCGACGGCGGAAGCGGCACCGCGATCTCGAAGGTCGAGCCCTTGCCCGGCTCGCTCGTGAGCGTGATCCGGCCGCCCATGCGCCTTGCGATGCGCTCGCTGATGGAAAGGCCGAGCCCGGTGCCGCCATAGGTGCGGGCGATGCGCTCGTCGGCCTGCTCGAACTCGCGGAAGATGCGTTGCTGTGCTTCCGGTGCGATGCCGATGCCGGTGTCGCGGACCAGGAAGCTGATCTCGTTCGGCCAAATGCCGGGTTCGACGATCAGCGCGACGCCGCCGTTGCTTGTGAACTTGATGGCGTTGCCGGCGAGATTGAGCAGCACCTGGCGCAGCCGGGCGGCGTCGCCGACGACTTCAAGCGGCAGGCGCTCGTCGACATAGGCCGCGATCTCGAGCTGCTTTGCCTGCGCGCGCGGCGCGAGCAGCTCTGTGATCTCCTCGACCAGGGTCGAGAGCGCGAACGGGCGTTGCTCGAGATCGAGCTTGCCCGCCTCGATCTTGGAATAGTCGAGCAGCTCCTCGATCAGCGCCATCAGGGCTTCGCCTGACGTCTTCACCGCTCTGGCGTAGGTCGTCTGTTCCGGCGTCAGCGTGGTGTCGAGCAACAGGCCGCCCATGCCGATGATGCCGTTCAGCGGCGTGCGGATCTCGTGCGAGGCCATGGCGAGAAAGCGCGATTTGGCGCGGTTGGCGGCGTCGGCCTGGTCGCGCGCGTCGGACAGCGCGCGCTCGGTCTCGGTGCGGTCGGTGACGTCGCGTCCCA
>NZ_JALBHA010000938.1:0-1121 GCF_023006445.1 Bradyrhizobium sp. SHOUNA76 | reverse complement strand
CCACGCCGGCGAGACCGACGGCGGCGGCGCCCGACAGCACGGTCCGGCGCGTCAGTCCTGCCGATATCTTGCCCTTCGATGTCTTGTTCATTTTGTTGGCTCCCTGGTCCTTGTTTTTATGATCGTCACATGCCGAGATATGCCTTGCGCACGCGGTCGTCGGCGCGCAGCGTGGCGTTGTTGCCTTCGAGCACGACGTGTCCGGCTTCGAGGACATAGCCGTGATCGGCGGATTCCAGCGCTTCCGCGACGCGCTGCTCGACCAGCAGCATGGTCAGCCCGGCCTGGCGCCGGATCTCGATCAGCCGCTCGAAGATGAAGTCCGCGGTCGAGGGCGCGAGCCCCATCGAGGGCTCGTCCAGCATCAGAAGCTTCGGCGAGGAGGCGAGGCCGCGGCCGATCGCGAGCATCTGCTGCTGGCCGCCGGACATCGTGCCGGCGAATTGATCGCGGCGCTCCTTCAGCACCGGCAGCCATTCGAAGATGCGCTCGATATTGGCCTGCCAGTCACGGCGGCCGCTTTCGGTCATCGCGCCCATTTCCAGATTCTCCATCACGGTGAGTGACGGGAAGACCTGGCGTCCCTCCGGGACGTGGGCGATGCCGAGATGGGCGCGCTGCGGCGGCGGCACCGCGAGCAGGTCGATGCCGTCGAACGTGATGGCGCCACCGCTCGGCTTGACGATACCGGAGATGGTCTTGAACAGCGTGGTCTTGCCGGCGCCGTTGGGCCCGACGATCGCGACGAACTGGCCCGTGCCGACATTGATCGAGACGCCGTTCAGGACGGGCTTTGCCGAATAGCCTGCACTCAATCCCTCAATTCGCAGCATGGCCCACCCACTTCTTGCCGAGATAGGCCTCGATCACGCGGCTGTCGCGCGTCACCACTTCCGGCAGGCCCTCGGTGATGACGGCGCCGTGGTCGAGTACGAGGAAGCTGTCGACCAGGCGGACCATGGCCTGCATCGTGTGCTCGATGATGGCGATGGTCATGCCGTCGCGCGCGAGCTGCTGGATCACGGCGACGACCTCGTCCGCCTCGCCATGGCCGAGGCCGGCGAGCGTCTCGTCGAGCAGTAGAATGCGCGGCTGGCCGGCGATCGCGCGGGCGAGCTCCA
>NZ_JALBHA010000937.1:0-1128 GCF_023006445.1 Bradyrhizobium sp. SHOUNA76 | reverse complement strand
GGTCGCGCCAGAGCTTGTCGGTGAGCGAGCGCGCGACGCCCAGGAACGCCTGGGGCGCTTCGACGGGCAAGGCGGTGGCAGGCGGCGTCATGATTCGAGAGCGATCTTTGGGAACTCGGGACTCCGGACGAACACGCAGGGCGTCCGGTCACTGGCGGATTGGCCGGGAATCCGCCGAACTTTGCAACGGCAGCGGCCCACAAAGCGGTGGATGGCCGCCCAACAGGGCGAGTGACTATCATTTGGGCACCCGGCGGAACAGCAAATTAAGCAGGCGTTAGGCGGAATCTTCGAAAAAGACTTGTATTCGATCTGTAATTTGATGTTCCAGGTTCGTTGCAGATCAGACCTCATTGCCAAGGGAAATCCCCGATGTCTGCTGCGCTGGGTCTGAAAGCCAAGCCGATCGCCACCGAACCCGCTGACGACGATTCCGACATCTCCGCGCTGATCAACCGCCTGACCGCGGAGGTCAACCAGATCGCGGTCGACAAGACCAAGTCGATCCAGCAGATCACCAACCAGATGAAGATGCTGGCGCTGAACGCGCTGATCGAGAGCTCGCGCGCCGGCGCCCAAGGCGCGGGCTTTGCGGTGGTGGCCCAGGAGGTGCGCGGCGTCGGCCAGCAGGTCGAAACCATCGCACGCGAGCTCGAGACACAGTTGACGAAGCGCACCGGCGATCTCGTCTCCTCGATCGAGCGCATGAGCCAGCGTTCGCGCGGCGAGCGCATGATGGATCTGTCGCTGAATGCGATCGAGCTGATCGACCGCAACCTCTATGAACGCACCTGCGACGTGCGCTGGTGGGCGACCGATTCCGCCGTGGTCGATTGCGCGGCCTCCCCCAGCGCAGCGGCCGTCTCGCATGCCTCGCAGCGCCTGGGCGTGATCCTCGGGGCCTACACGGTCTATCTCGACCTCTGGCTCTGCGACCTCGACGGCAACGTCATCGCCAACGGCCGCGCCGACCGCTTCCGCGCCGTCGGCCAGAATGTCGCCCACACCAAATGGTTTCGCGAGGCGCGCAGCCTGCGCTCCGGTGACGACTACGTGGCCGGCGATGTCGAGAACCAGCCGCTGCTCGGCAACGCGCAGGTCGCGACCTATTGCGCCAGCGTCCGTGCC
>NZ_JALBHA010000936.1:0-1132 GCF_023006445.1 Bradyrhizobium sp. SHOUNA76 | reverse complement strand
AAGGCCGCGTCGGACACCGCCAAAGCGCAGCTTGCTGCAGCGGAAGCCGACGCAGAGGTCGCCGAGAACCAGGCGACCTACTCGCTCCTGGTTGCGGATGCGGACGGAACGGTCACCCAAACGCTGGGTGAGCCCGGCCAGGTCGTCGCCGCCGGCCAGGCGGTGGTTCGGCTGGCCCAGTCCGGTCCTCGCGAAGCCGTGGTGTCGCTTCCCGAAACGATGCGGCCGGCGATCGGTTCGCTCGCCGAAGCGAGCCTGTATGGCAGCGACGGACGCCGCTTTACCGGGCATCTGCGCCAATTGTCGGACTCCGCCGATCCCCAGACCCGCACCTATGAGGCCCGCTACGTGCTCGATGGCGAGGCCGCGGCGGCACCGCTCGGCGCGACCGTCACCATTCGGCTTGCCAGCCAGGATCATCAGCCGGAAGTCCAGGTGCCGCTCGGAGCCGTGCTCGATGACGGCAGAACGACCGGCGTCTGGGTGTTCGACAGCGCGACCTCGACCGTACGCTTGCAGCCTGTCAAGCTTCTGCGCGTGACCAGCGAGACGGCCGTCATCTCCGGATCGAAGTCCGGTGACCAGATCGTTTCGCTCGGCGCTCATCTTCTGCACGATGGCGCTCGCGTCAAGACCGCCTCGGAAACCAGGAGCAAGTGATGAGCTTCAATCTCTCCGCGCTCGCCGTCCGCGAACGGGCCGTCACCCTGTTCTTCATCCTCCTATTGGCAGCCGCGGGCGCCTACGCCTTCCTCATGCTCGGGCGGGCCGAGGATCCGTCCTTCACCATCAAGACCCTGACGGTCACGACGGTCTGGCCGGGCGCGACCGCGCGCGAGATGCAGGACCAGGTCGCCGAGCCCCTGGAGAAGCGGATTCAGGAGCTGACCTGGTACGACCGGGTGGAGACGACGACGCGGCCGGGCTACGCCTACATGACGGTGACGCTGAAGGACAGCACGCCGCCCTCGATCGTGCAGGAGGAGTTCTACCAGGCCCGCAAGAAGCTGGGCGATGAAGCGCGCAAGCTGCCCTCCGGCGTGCTCGGCCCCTTCGTCAATGACGAATATTCCGACGTGAGCTTCGCCCTTTATGCCCTCAAGGCCAAGGGCATGCCGATGCGCGAGCTCGC
>NZ_JALBHA010000935.1:0-1133 GCF_023006445.1 Bradyrhizobium sp. SHOUNA76 | reverse complement strand
GCGGCCGAGGTCGGCGGCAATGCGCTGGTCGGCTCGCAGGACCTGACCGCACGGGTCTGGGGCGGCGCAGCCGGCGCCGATTACAGGATCTCGCTGGACACGCTTGTCGGCTTTGCGCTCGGCGGCGGCGGACTGAACTACTCGCTCGCCAATGCGATGGGCGCGGGCTCGGCCGACCTGTTCCAGGCCGGTGTCTATGGCCGACACAATTTCGGGCCGGCCTACGTCTCGGCCGCGCTCGCCTATGGCTGGCACGACGTCACCACCAACCGCACCGTTGCGCTCGCCGGGGCCGACCAGCTCCAGGGCCGCTTCAAGGCCGACACGTTCTCGGCGCGCTTCGAGGGCGGCTATCGCTTCACGACGCCGATGATCGGCATCACGCCCTATGCGGCGGCGCAGGTGACGAATTTCAACCTGCCCAACTACTCCGAAGTCAGCCTCAACGGCGGCGGCCTGTTCGCGCTGAACTACGCTTCGCAATCGCTGACCGATACCCGCTCCGAGCTTGGCCTGCGCACCGACAAGTCCTACGCCATGCAGAACGGCGTGCTGACGCTGCGCGGCCGCGCCGCCTGGGCTCACGACTACAATCCGGGCCGCGCCGTCACCGCGCTGTTCCAGACCTTGCCCGGCACCAGCTTCGTCGTGAACGGCGCCAGGGTCGATGCCGATTCCGCGCTCGTGAGCGGCAGTGCCGAGATGAAATGGCTGAGCGGCTTCTCGATCGCCGCCGCCTTCGACGGCGAGTTCTCCGGCAACGTCACCAGCTATTCCGGCAAAGGCGTGTTCAAGTACGCCTGGTGAGCCGGCGAGTCCGCCTGATCTGGCCGACCTACTTCCCCGCCTGCCACTGGCCCGAGACGCCCAGGATCACCCTGACGCGACCGGTGCCGGCATCGCTCAGCGCCGTGGTCTGCGGCACCTGGACGTCGAGCTGATCGACGAACAGGAAGGGCATGCCGGCCTCGAGATCATAGAGCAGCTTCTGCAGCGCCGGCTGCTCCAGCTCGCAGCTCACGACGAGGCCGACGAAGCCGTCCTTGGCCTGCGCGCCGGACACGTCGACTTGCGAGGACTGGACCTGGCCGCCGACATCGCCGACCGCGGCGGCAACCCGCTGCAGCAGATTG
>NZ_JALBHA010000934.1:0-1135 GCF_023006445.1 Bradyrhizobium sp. SHOUNA76 | reverse complement strand
CGAGGTTCTGCCGCAGGAAGCTCGCGCCTTCGAGCGCCAGGGCCTTGAGTGGCAGCTCGCCCTCGCCGAGATCGGGCGCGACGCGGCAGAAGGCAAGGCCGTAGCGCTCGACCAGCGTGTTCTCCAGCGCGACGCATTCGGCCACAGGTCCTTCGACGAAGACGCGGATCATGCCCTCGCGGCTGGCACGCGCGATCAGCCGATGCGCCTTGGTACTCTGGATGTTGAGGCGGTCGGCGACTTCGGACTGGGTCAGCCCGGCGGCGAAATACAGCCACGCCGCGCGCGTTGCGAGCGACGCCTCACCGTCAACCATCGGCAGCCTGTGGGAAGGTATCGCCACGCCGGAAAAGCCCGCTTGCAATTTTCTTCATGTCTTGCAAAAAATTGCAGAGGCGGGTTGGAACGTCAATCCCCCAAATGTGCTGCAGTGCAATCTTGCCGCACACGCATCGCTCACGCTGTGGAGGTCGAATGACAGGCGTGTTCCTCGGCATCGATGTCGGAACGGGCGGCGTTCGCGCCTGCGCTCTCGATGCGCGCGGCGACAAGCTCGGCATGGAATCGGCGCCCCTTCCAGCGCCACGCCAGGATGGCCAAGCGATCGATCAGGATCCGGAACTCTGGTGGGATGCGACGGCGGCCGCGATCGGCAAGCTCGGCCGCATTGTCGATCTCGGGGCTGTCGAGTGCGTCAGCGTCGACGGCACGTCGGGCACGCTGCTGCTCATCGACGCCACAGGCCGGCCCTGCACGCCGGGGCTGATGTACAATGACGCGCGCGCGGCAGCCGAAGCCGTCCGCATTGCGGCGGTGGCCCCCTCGGACAGCGGCGCACATGGCGCGAGCAGCGCATTGGCGAAGCTGCTGTATCTGTCGGGCCGCGGCGAGGCCGGACACGCGCGCTTTGCCGTGCATCAGGCCGACTGGATCGCAGGAAGGCTCGCCGGACATCACGGCATCAGCGACGAGAACAACGTCCTGAAGCTCGGCTACGATCCCGTGACGCGCGGCTGGCCAGCCTGGCTCGACGAGCTCGGCGTGTCCCGCGAATTGCTGCCGAAGGTGCTGGTGCCGGGAACCCCGTTTGCGGAGATCGATTCCGCCGTCGCGACCGCGCTGGGCCTGTCGCCGG
>NZ_JALBHA010000933.1:0-1138 GCF_023006445.1 Bradyrhizobium sp. SHOUNA76 | reverse complement strand
CAGGGCCGGCAGGCCCGTCGCCGATCCGGCCATGGCCGCGCGGATTGACGCGCTGGAGAAGTCCGCAACCAGCTTGCGCAGCGACGTCGCCAATCTGCGCGCGCAGTCCGACAAGACCGCGAGCGCATTGAACGATGCGAAATCGGCGCCCGGGACGGCCGCGCCCGACCTTTCTGCTCTCAACGATCGCATCGCGCAGCTCGAGCGCGCCAGCAAATCCGAACGTGCCGAGCTCGCGCAGCAGGGCGCGAAGATCGCCGATGCAAAAGCGAAGGATGACAAGCCGCTGCGCTTTGTGGTCGCGGCGGCCCTGCTCGACGTCGCCGTTCGCCATGGCGACCCCTATCAGTCGCAGCTGTCCGCGGCGCGTTCGCTCGCCGCCAAGCCCGACATGCTGAAGCCGCTCGATACATTTGCATCGTCGGGCATCCCGACCCCGGTCGCGCTGAGCCGCGAGCTCCTCAACATCGTGCCGAAACTGTCACCGCCGGCGGAAACTCAGACCAGCGGCACGGGCATTGTCGAGCGTCTCCAGGCAGGAGCTTCGAAACTCGTGCGCATCGAGCGCACCGACGGCGTCGGTAACGATCGCGGCGCCATCGTCACGCGAGTGACGGCTGCGGCACTTCGCAATGATTTCGTGGAAGCGCGGCGCGAGCTCAAGACGCTGCCGGAGGCCGATCGCGCGCCCGCACAGGCCTGGCTCGACAAGGCCGATGCCCGCGACGCCGCGCTCGCCGCCTCCCGCAAATTCGCCGACGATGCCATGGCGGATCTCGCCAAATCTGCTCAATAAGATTCGCGCAACAATCGGCGCGTAATAGGGATCGCCATGCTTCGCATCGTCCTCTTCCTCGTCCTGATCGCGCTGGCGGCGGCCGGCGCGGCCTGGGTTGCCGATCAGCCCGGCGAAGTCGTCATGACCTGGGGCGGCTGGCGCGCCTCGCCGACCATTCCGGTGTTCGTGCTCCTTCTCGGCATCTTTGCCGTTGCGATCGTCCTGCTCTGGAGCATCCTGACAGTGACATGGCGATTGCCGGGCCGCATGCGCCGTCGCCGCCACGAAAAGCGCCACGCCCGCGGCCGTCACGCCATCACGCACGGTCTGCTCGCGATCGGTCATGGCGACACTGCGCTC
>NZ_JALBHA010000932.1:0-1138 GCF_023006445.1 Bradyrhizobium sp. SHOUNA76 | reverse complement strand
GGTGAGGCGATAGTAGCGGTGGCGGCCCTGCTTCTCCGGCTCGACCAGCCCGCCGGCCTCGAGCTTGGCCAGATGCGAGCTCGCCGTCTGCGGCGTGATGCCGGCCTCCTGCGCCAGCTCGCTCGCAGTCAGCGCGCGTCCGTTCATCAGCGCAGTGAGCATGTTGGCGCGGGCGGGGTCGCCGACCAGCGAAGCGACCAGGGCGATGTCAGGTCCTGATTTCATGCTTCGATGATAGCCGAAGCATTGCGGTCGGGCAAGAGCGTAGCGTGTTGCCACACCGTCGTTCGCGAGGATGCCCGTAGGGTGGGCAAAGGAGCGGAGCGACGTGCCCACCATTCGTCGTTGCCGACATACGTGGGCACGCTTCGCTTTGCCCACCCTGCGAGACTTCGCAAAACCAGGAGCCCACCATGTCCGTCACCGTCTTCATCCGCTACCAGCTCGACCCCTTCAAGCGCGCGCAGTTCGAGGAATATTCAAAGCGCTGGCTCACCATCATCCCGAAATGCGGTGGGGATCTGATCGGCTATTTCATGCCGCACGAGGGCACCAACAACATTGCGTCGGCGCTGATTACCTTCGAGAGTCTCGCCGCCTATGAAGCCTATCGGGCCCGGTTGCGGCAGGACGCCGAAGGCATGGCCAATTTCCATTTCGCCGAGGAACACAAATTCATCCTCGCCGAAGAGCGCACCTTCCTGCGCCAAGTGGTCTTATAAGGGGTATTGTAGGCGCAATAGCAGCAGGAGATGCCCATGATCGCCGTGATCTTCGAGGTCTGGCCCAAGCCGGAACATCGTCAGGATTATTTCGACCTCGCAGCCGATCTGAAGCCGCTGCTGCAAACCATCGACGGCTTCATCTCGGTCGAGCGTTTCGAGAGCCTGACCGAGAAGGGCAAGATCCTGTCGGTGTCGTTCTGGCGGGACGAGGCGGCGGTCCAGGCCTGGCGCAACACGATGGAGCACCGCCGCACCCAGGCCAAGGGCAGGGCGCAGATCTTTGCCGATTATCATCTGCGCATCGCCTGCGTCGTCAGGGACTACAGCATGAATGATCGCGAGCAGGCGCCGAAGGACAGTCGCGCCGTGCACGACGCGCACTAGCGCTGCCGGGCGCGCTCTGGCGCTGCCGG
>NZ_JALBHA010000931.1:0-1140 GCF_023006445.1 Bradyrhizobium sp. SHOUNA76 | reverse complement strand
GCCGCCGCCAGCATCGCGGTGATGCCGGGCAGCACGCGGATCGGCAGCCCCTGCCATTGCGGCGCCTGTTCGAGCGCCTCAAACACGGCGGAGGCCATCGCGAACACGCCGGGATCGCCGGAGGACACGACGACGACCTGCCCGCCTTCGGACGCAAGCCGCAAAGCCTCACTCGCGCGTTGCAGCTCTTCGCGATTGTCGGAGGGATGCAGGTTAAGCCCCGGCCGAGCCGGCACGCGCGCGACATAGGGCGCATAACCCAGAATGTCGGTCGCGGACGCCAACGCGGCCGTAACCTCGGGCGTCACCAGCGCATCGCTGCCCGGCCCGAGGCCCGCGATGGTCAAGGTACCAGTCATTCGGCGGCGTCCAGATGCCGGCCCTTGCCGTGCACCAGCACGATCGCGAAATAAGGACAGTCGGCGCCGTCGATCTCGGCGAGCCGCACCACGCGCTCACCCGGCATGGTGCCGCGCTCCACCAGCCAGGCATCGTCCAGCCGGCCGGCGGATGCGAGCGCGCGGCGCACTTTTGCGAGATTGCGGCCGGTCTTCATGACGACGAGCGCATCGGAATCGCGCATGCGCCGCTCGAGCTCGTCTTCGCCAAGTGTTCCCATCAACACCGTCGTCACGTCGTCGCCGAGCGCGATCGGGCGTCCGACGCCGTTCCAGCAGCCGACCATGCCGGGAATGCCGGCGATCACCTCGATCTCGACCCGGCCTTGCAGGCGCGTGTGCAGGTGCATGAACGAGCCGTAGAAGTAGGGATCGCCCTCGCAGAGCACGACGACATCGACCGCGCGCGCAAGCCGCGCCAGGCGCTCGGCCCATTCGTCGTAGAAGCCGGCGAGCAGCTGCACGTACTCAGCGCTGTCGAAGGCGATCTCAGTCGTGACAGGATATTCCATGGGGTATTCGGTGACGTCAGTCGCCAACATGCCGTCGACGATACGCCGCGCCTGGCCCGGCCGGCCAATCTTGCGGAAATAGGCCACGTGCTTCGCGCCGCGCACGGTGCGGTCTGCGCGCACGCTCATCAGATCGGGATCACCGGGGCCGAGACCGCAGCAGATGATGCGTCCCATCGCTATTCGCTCCGGCTCGCCAGCGCTTTCACGGCGGCGACCGTGATCGCGGA
>NZ_JALBHA010000930.1:0-1142 GCF_023006445.1 Bradyrhizobium sp. SHOUNA76 | reverse complement strand
AGCTTCGCGCGCAGGTCCGCGTCCGTCGTGACGGGCCGAAAGCCGAGGCGCTCCCACAACGGCCGCGTCGCGTAGACCGAGACCAGCGCGAGCGTTGGGGTGCCTGACGCGCGCGCCAGCTGCTCGATATCGGCGATGTAAGCGCGCAGAACGCCGCCGCGAAAATCCGGCAACACGGCGACGTCGTGGACGTAGAGACAATCCGCATCGTCAGGCAATCGTGCGATGAAAGCGTCGAGCGGCGGAATCCGGTGCTGCTTCCAGGGATGCGAAAACCCGTAGCCGGCGATCGCATCGTCGGCGACAAGCGCGCGGCAGCCATCGGGATAGAGCCGCATCTTCTCGGCGAACACCTCGAGCCTTTCAGGAAGATCAGGATGTATCCGCGCCGCGATGGCGCTGATCGCGGGCAGGTCGGATGCGTGTGCGGGACGCCAATGCGGCTTGCTCATGTCTTTCCGTCGTTCCGTCTCGGTCGGTCCAGTTTATTCCGCCGCGCCAGCGCGCGCAGCGAAAAATATCTTGGCCGCCGTCTCAGGAATACCAGGCCGCGCGCGGCGTCCTACCCATGCAAGCCAATTGCATGACAGGAGATATCATGACGTCCTCGATCCGCCTCGCGCTCACGCTCGCAATCTCGCTCGCGATCGTTCCCGCCGCCTTCGCCGCACCGCCGACCAAGACGGGCAAGACCGACAAGGGCAACGTGCTCACCGACGCCAAAGGCATGACGCTCTACACCTTCGACAAGGATGCTGACGGCAAGTCGGCCTGCAACGGTCCATGCGCGACCAACTGGCCGGTGCTGAAGGCCGAAGCGAGTGATGCGGCCGGCGACGGCTATACTGTCATCACGCGCGACGACGGCTCGAAGCAGTGGGCCTACAAGGGCAAGCCGCTCTACACCTTCGCCAAGGACCAGAAGCCCGGCGATGTCACCGGCGACGGCTTCTTGAACGGCGCCTGGCATCTGGCGATGCCGTAACGGCGCTCTGCCGTTATCTCGGATATTCGAGTTGCATCGCGACGAAGTCGGCGGTGCGCGATCCGTAGCGCGCATCGATGGCGTGCAGCGTCTGGTCCAGCGCACGCGCCGGCGGCAGGTCGACGGCGGCCGTCGGCGTCTGCTTGGCCGGCCAATC
>NZ_JALBHA010000092.1:0-16393 GCF_023006445.1 Bradyrhizobium sp. SHOUNA76 | reverse complement strand
AGCCTGCCGGCACCGGCGGGGCCCGACATCGTGCGCGGCACGGCCCGCTACACCTTCGACACCGCCATCGACGGCCTGCTGCACATCAAGCTGGTGCGGTCGCCTCACGCCCACGCCAGGATCGTCGCGATCGACAAATCGGACGCCCTTCGCGTTCCCGGCGTGCACGCGGTGCTGACGCATGAGGACGCGCCATCGGTTCTGATCTCGACCGCGCGGCACGAAAAGGACTGGATGGACCCCGAGGACACTCGCGTCCTCGACGACGTCGTCCGCTTCATCGGACAGCGGGTTGCCGCAATCGTCGCCGAGAGCGAAGCCGCCGCGGAGGAGGCATGCCGCCGGCTTAAGGTGGACTACGAGATTTTGCCTGCGCTGATCGATCCGGAACAGGCGATGGCGCCGGGCGCAACCGTCATTCATCCTGACCGTACCACCGCGAACCGCATCGCCGATCCCCAGCGCAATCTCGCGGCGGAGACCCATGGCGAGATCGGCGACGTCGCGGCGGCGCTCGCCACGTCCGCCGTCACTTACGAAGCCACCTTCCACAGCCATCGCGTGCAGCATGCGGCGCTGGAGACTCATGGCGGGCTCGCCTGGCTCGATCCTTCGGGCGTGCTCAACGTCCGCACCTCGACCCAGGTCCCGTTCCTGACCCGGCGCGCGCTGTCGGACATCTTTGAGCTCCCCATGGACAAGGTCCGCGTGTTCTGCGAGCGTGTCGGCGGCGGCTTTGGCGGCAAGCAGGAGATGTTTGTCGAGGACATCCTGGCCCTCGCTGCGCTGAGGACCGGCCGGCCCGTGAAGCTGGAGTTCACCCGCGAGGAGCAGTTCATTGCGACCTCGACGCGGCATCCGATGCGGGTCCATATCAAGGCCGGTGCCGACGCCGACGGCAAGCTCACCGCGCTCAAGCTCGACGTGCTCTCCAATACCGGCGCTTACGGCAATCATGCCGGACCCGTGATGTTTCACTCGCTGTCCGAGTCGATCGCCGTCTACAATTGTCCGAACAAGCGGGTCGATGGCTTTGCGGTTTATACCAACACGGTGCCGGCGGGCGCGTTTCGCGGCTACGGCCTGCCCCAAACCCAGATCGCGATCGAAGCCGCCATCGACGAGTTGGCGAGGCAGCTCGGCATCAGCCCCTACGAGATGCGCCGGCGCAACATCGTGAGGGACGGCGACCCCATGCTGTCGCCGCCGCCATCCGAATTTCACGACGTCGTCTATGGGTCCTACGGCCTCGACCAATGCCTCGACCTCGTCGAGCGCGCCATGCAGCCCGATGGCCCGCAGCCGGAGCTTTCGCCGGAATGGCTGATCGGCGAGGGCATCGCCCTCACCATGATCGACTCCGCGCCGCCGGCCGGGCACATCGCCGACGCCATGATCGCGCTCAGCGAGGACGGCAGTTTCGACCTCACCGTCGGCACCGCAGAGTTCGGCAACGGCACCAGCACGGTGCATCGGCAGATCGCGGCAACCACGCTGGCGACAACGGTCGACAGGATCCGCCTGCGCCAGTCCGACACGGCCCACGGCGGCCACGACACCGGCGCCTATGGCAGTGCGGGCACTTTCGTTGCGGGCAAGGCGACCCATGCGGCTTCCATGCAGCTTGCGACCGAGCTGAAGGCGGCGGCCGCCGGTGCGTGGCTGTGCGACGTTCAGGCCTGTGTGCTCGAGGACAATGCGGTCGTCAGCGGCGTCCGGCGCATGCCTTTTACGGAGCTGGTCAAGCTGGCGCGCGAACGCGGGCAGCCATTCGCGAGCAGCGGCAATTCCGAGGGCACGCCGCGTTCGGTCGGCTTCAACGTCCAGGGGTTTCGCGTCGCGGTGAACAAGGGCACCGGCGAGCTCAGGATTCTCAGGAGCGTGCAGGCGGCGGACGCGGGAATCGTGGCCAATCCCATGCAGTGCCGTGGTCAGGTCGAAGGCGGCGTCGCGCAGGCGCTCGGCGCCGCGCTCTACGAGGAGATGGTGATCGACGCCAACGGCCGCGTCGCCAACCCGAAATTCCGCGACTACCACCTGCCCTCTTTCGCCGATGTGCCGCGCACGGAGGTGTTCTTCGCCGACACGTCCGACACGATCGGGCCGCTCGGCGCCAAATCGATGAGCGAGAGCCCCTATAATCCGGTCGCCGCCGCGCTCGGCAACGCAATCGCCAACGCCACCGGCATCCGCTTCACCGCACCCCCGTTCAAGCCGGACCGGCTGTTTCCGGCATTGCTCGACAAGTTCGGCAGCTAGCTGCCGCGATAGGTCGAATAGCTCCACGGCGTGACCAGCAACGGAACGTGATAGTGGGCTTCCGGCTCGCTGATCGCAAAGCGCAGCGGGATTTCATCGAGGAACGGCGGGTCGGACAGCGGCACATTGCGTTCGGCGTAATATTTGGCAACGCTGAATCTGAGCTCGTAGCGGCCGATCGGCAGCGGGCGGCCGCCGATCAACGGCTGGTCGGTGCGACCGTCGGCATTGGTCACCGCGCGTGCGATGACGCGGTTCTCGCCGAGACTCACCAGCTCCACCAGCTCAATCGGGATGCCCGCCGCGGGCTTGCCAATGTGATTGTCCAGCACATGCGTCGACAACCGGCCATGCACCTTCAACTTGTCGTCGGCAATGACGAGCTGATCCAGCCGCAGCGCGGAGATGCGGCCGATTTCCTCGATCGCACGCCGCGTCTCGGTCTTGGCGATATTGCGCAACCGGATCTCGAAATCGCGCAGCACAGAATCCTTGGTGTGACGGCGCACGCAGACGATATAGGGGAAGCCGAACTTGTCGCGGTAGGCGTTGTTGACGCGCTCGAAAGCCGCGTACTCGGCTTCCGAGAGCCGGTCGAGCCCGGCGCTGTTCTGCTCGTCGGTCGATTCCGCCGTCAGCCCTGCGGCGCGCTGTGTCTTGTTGGCGAGATCGGGATGCGCCCGGATCAGCGCGAGCTGTGCGTCCGGCTCGGCGCTCTGGATCGCCGCCATCAGCGCTGTGTGCAATTGGTTGATACCGCTAAACGGTCGCTTGCCGGCAAGCTGCTCGGCGATCCACGGCGAATATTCGACGACGTTGGCGAGCGCCGCAACGAAATCGGCGTTGCTTGCTGCGTTGAGATCGGCCAGCGAGATCTGCGACATCGTCCTCAACCGATCTCGAAGGCATTGGTCGCGAGGTGCGCATGCTTGTCGTGCCAGTGCTGCGCGATCTGCAATCGCGTCGGCACCCAGACGCGCTCGTGCTTGCCGATGTAATCCAGGAAGCGGATCAACCCGGCAGCGCGGCCGGGCCGGCCGGCGAGGCGGCAGTGCAGGCCCACAGACATCATCTTCGGCGCGCTCTCGCCTTCGGCATAGAGCACGTCGAAGGCATCCTTCAGATAGGTGAAGAACTGCTCGCCTTCGGCAAAGCCCTGCGGATTGATGAAGCGCATGTCATTGGCGTCTAGCGTATAGGGAATGATGAGCTGCTTGCCGCTCGCACCCTTGATCCAATAGGGCAGATCGTCGGCATAGGAGTCGCAGAGATAGAGGAAGCCGCCTTCCTCCATCAGCAGACGGTTGGTATTGATCGAGGAGCGCCCGGTGTACCAGCCGAGGGGGCGCGAACCGGTGGCTTCGGTATGGACGCGGATCGCTTCCGCGATCTCGGCGCGCTCCTGCGCCTCGGTCATGTCCTTGTGCTCGATCCATTTCAGGCTATGGCTGGCGATATCCCAGCCCGCCTCCTTCATGGCAGCTACGATCTCCGGGTTGCGCTTGAGCGCGGTGGCGACGCCGAACACGGTGGCCGGCCAGTTGCGCGCGGTGAACATCCGCCACAGCCGCCAGAAGCCGGCGCGCGAGCCATATTCGAACATCGATTCGATGTTGGCATGACGCTGGCCCGGCCAGGGCTGCGCGCCGAGCACGTCGGACAGAAACGCTTCCGAGGCGCGGTCGCCGTGCAGGATGTTGTTCTCGCCGCCTTCCTCGAAATTGACGACGAACTGCACCGCGACCCGCGCGTTGCCGGGCCACTCTGGATGCGGCGGGTTGCGGCCGTAACCGCGGAGATCGCGCGGGTAGCTTATGTCGGCCACTTAGACTTCCTCGAAGCGGATCGGCAGGGCGCCCTTCCACAGCACGCTCTTGCCCAGCGTCGCAAGATTCTCCAGGCCCGAGGTCAGCGTGATGAAGTGGTTGCCGGCGAGCTGGCCCATCTTGCTCGCGAAGTGGACGCTGCCATAGGCCAGCAGGATCTCGGTCTCGCTGATGCCGCCGGGATAGAGGATGATCTGACCGGGCGCGGGGTAGCTCGTGTGGTTCTCGTAGCCGACGCCGAAGTCGAGATCGCCGAGCGGCATCCACACGCCCTCGCCGCTCCAACGCACATGGATGATGTGGCTTTCGAACGGCAGCACCTTGCGGAAGGCGGCGACGGTCTTGGGTGCCAGTTGCTCCTCGAAGCGGGCATCGAAGCTGAAATCGCCCGCACGGATAGCGAGTTTGCCCATCTCATCTCTCTGAATCGGGGCCGGTGGCCCACGGAACACTTTCAAGCAAAGAGCACTCCCGACAGCTTCGCGCAAGTGCCGCGGCCGCATCACCTGCGGTCGTAGGACCAGCCGAAAATGCCGCTCCGCCGCGTCTCCGGTTCCGGCTCGGCGGCGGGCAGCGGCGCCTCCTTCAGTTCCGCTTGCGGGGGCGGCGCCGGCAGGGTCTCGCATGTCATGGCGTAGACCAGCTTGCCATCCGCGGTACGCCCGATCGGGGCACAGGGATCGGGATGCGCCGCATTGGTCTTCGGCGTTTTGGCTTGCGCGGCCGCCGGGGAAGCCAGCAGCAGCAGGACTAGCAGATATCTCGACATCGTTGTCGCCTCACGCAGCATTAGCCCATTGAACCGGATTGCCGGGGGCAAGTCCATCGGCGCCAACGGGCGCGATTGCCGAATAATTGGCCGGATGCGCCAACCCAGAGAGCGCATGGTACAATGCGGCGAGATGGGCCCCGGCTCTGCAGCGCACTGACGTGTCCGCCGAAGCCTTTGGCGAAGGCGGAAACAATTCGGAGTCTCTCCGCGGAGGGATTCTGGATTGATTTCGCTGCGCTCGCAATGACGGAGTATGAGGCGGCATCGCAATACTCCAGTCCACATCCCGGCCGCGATGCCGTAGGGTGGGCAAAGGCGCATAGCGCCGTGCCCACGACCTTTCAGATGCGGCGATAGATGCGTGGGCACGCTGCGCTTTGCCCACCCTACGAGATCGGGTTTGTGGCAGGCAGATCGAATCGCAGACACGCCTTCGCAGCCTCGCGACTTAATTCGCCCGAGCTTTGCTTCATCTCGCCACCCTCAAATCCAAGAGGGCGCAGGGAAGGCCGGGTGCCAGCTCGCACCCGCGGTCTGCTGCGCGAAATGTAGCGCAAGAAGACCGCACAGCAGCATACAGGTGGCGCCGAACACTCGGCCTTCCCTGCGCGATGGTCGGACGGCTTATGCCGTGATCTCCCGGGAGCCGAACTTTCCTTTGGCCTCCCTCGCCCCGCGAATTGGATGATGCAGTCTGCCCGGTTGGGCTCGCTCGCATCTCCGCAAGAGCTTGACCGTGGCAACGACGGCCAGGACCACACGGTTTTGCCGTACGCACGGCCCGCCATTTCGCCGCAGTATTCCCAGCCCTGTCGACGGAGCCGGAAACTTACAGGCGAGACGAACCTAACAGCGCCGCTCGTCTGCACGAAGCCGCGGGCTCACAGGGACTACCCGCCCTGCCCGCACCTCTCGTGCCGACGCTGCCGCGTCCACCGCAGGCCCGGCTCGCGATGCGTGACGACACAAGATCGCCCCTCTTGGATGAGCCGGGATGAGCGACACATACGACAAAACCGAATTTCGGTAAAGTGGAATATTTTTGCGGAAGTGCATTGACAGAGGGCGACACAGGCGCGGTCGCGTAGCCCGGATGAGCGCAGCGATATCCGGGACAGTGCAAGATACCGCGCGAGCGGCCCCGGATTGCGCGGAGCCTGTCATCGGGCGGCGCTTCGCGCCGACCCGTTGGCTCCATCCGGCTACAACAATACCGACGCAGCAAAAAGGGCGGCACAAAGCACCGCCCTCTTTCGTGCAACCCAATCCGGGCAGCGTCGAAATGATCGCTCAATACGGCCCGTAGCGGTAGCCCGGATCGTAATAGAACGGACTGCCGCCGCCGTAGCCCGGACCACCATAATAGCCCTGACCGCCGTAGTAAGGACGCGAGCCGTAATAATAGTGGTTCTCGTAATAGTCGCGGCGCCGGCTCTCGGCGATCGCACCGCCGATCACGCCCGCCGCAAGGCCCATGAAGGCCAGACCGGCGGCATTCGGCCCGCGCCGATAGTAGCGACGGCGGGCTGCGCTGAAATCGGTGACGTCGGAGGAGCCCTGCCCGGCCGTGACAGGCTTTGCGGATATCGGCTCAGCCGGTCCCGGGGACGCCGCAGCCGAGGGCGATATGGAGCTTGCGACCAATGCGAGGCTTGTGAACGCGGCCAGCACCATGTTGCGGCCGGCTGCAGAAATCACGGGTCCAACAGTCATTTTGACCTTCCTATGCTCTTGCCTAAGTTCTTGCCTAATTCTTGCCCAACGAAGAGATATGCAAACCCTGTTTAATGCGCAAACCATTGAGATGGTTTCACGTTCGCGGCAATCCGCCACGCTTTGAACGATTGTAAACGAACGACCAAATCGCAGCTTGAACCACCGAACCTGAGCGGATAATGAACAGGCGCGCCGTTTTTCGGTCGCCGTAAGCGTTTTACGTGAACCAACGCATCAACCGACGCCGTCGGGATCGATGCCATTTGAGGGTTCACCGTGATCGACGCGTCCTTTTCCCCGAGAGAAATCAGATGATTGCGGTTCGCAAACTGCCGGCGCGTTATGCGCCGATCGTGATGCCATTCGTGCTGTCCATCCTCATGACGGCCGTGGTGTCGGTCATTTCGACGCTTCGGAGCCTCGGCGCAACGCCGGCGTTCCTCGCGACGTGGCCCGGCGCCTGGGCCCTGTCCTGGCTGGTCGCCTTTCCAACGCTGCTCGTGGTGCTGCCGGTGGTCCGGCGCATCGTGACGCTGCTCGTCGCGGCCCCATCTCAACCAGGCCGATAACCGGCGCGGACGGCGGCGGATTGAACCCGCCGTCCCGCCTCCAACTGATTTTACGACAGCGCGCCGAGCACGCCGCGCGTCGCCTTGTCGATCTCCTCGACATAGCGGCGGCGGACGAAGCTCTCGGTGAGGAATCCGACCACCTTGCGGCTGTCGGTGGAATCGACCACCGCCAGCATCTCGGCCTCGGCCTCGTCGAACACCGCCATCGCCGACTTCACGTTCATTTCCGGGATCAGCACGATGTCGATCAGGCCGGCAAGCTCGATCACCTGGATGTCGTCGGCGATGGTGTCGAGGTCGCTGGAGAACAAATCGGGCAGCAGGACGAGGCCGACATATTCGTCGGCATTGTTGACGATGACGATTCCCGGCCGCGAGCCCA
This sequence comes from Bradyrhizobium sp. SHOUNA76, assembly GCF_023006445.1. NCBI lineage: Bacteria > Pseudomonadati > Pseudomonadota > Alphaproteobacteria > Hyphomicrobiales > Nitrobacteraceae > Bradyrhizobium > Bradyrhizobium sp. SHOUNA76. The sequence goes on along the minus strand of NZ_JALBHA010000092.1, from coordinate 8,866 downwards.
GCGCGAACTCGCGGCGCACCGCGGCAATCGTCGTGGTCGAGGGCACCTTGCCGACGTCGGAGCGCATCAGCCGCTCGACGGTGAGATTGCGCAGCCAGCCGACGTCGTTGGCGCTGCGGATGGTCTCGCCGCGCAGATGCAGGCGCCAGGTCGAGAAGGAGTGGCCGAACATGAAGCGGACGCAGATCGAGGTGACGATGCAACCGGCGAGCACCACGGCGGTGACGTCGACATTGCGGGTCATCTCGAGCACCAGGAACGACATGGTCAGCGGGCCGCCGACGATGGCGACCCCGAGCGTCGCCATGCCCGTCAGCATTGCGACCAGCGGATCGATCGCGAAGTTCGGACTGATCAAGAGCAGCACCGCGGCAAAGAACTTTCCGATCAGGCTGCCCACGAACAGCGAAGCGAAGAACAGGCCGCCGCGGAAGCCCGAGGCGAGCGAGATCAGGCAGGCGGTCACCTTCAAGGCGATGATCAGCGCGATCATGCCGATCGCCATCTCGTGAAAGAGATCAAGAACCATGGCGCCATGGCCGGCCGCCAGCACCTGCGGCGTGACAATCGCGAAACCGCCGACGATGAGGCCGCCAAACACCGGCCGCAGCCAAACCGGCAGCCATTTGAACAGCCGCTCGAACATCGGGGAGGAGCGCATCACGGCGATGCCGACGCCGCTGGTGATGAGCGCGAGCCCGATCAGCGCCAAATATTGCTCGACGCCGACGGCGCTGACCTTGGGTATCTCCAACGAATAGGGCGCGCCGCCGAGCCATTGCGCGGTCAACGCGCCGGCGAGCGAGGCAGCCAGGATCGGCGCCGCGCTGCCGACCGAATAGACGCCGACGATCAGCTCACAGGCATAGAAGGCACCGGTGATCGGCGCACCGAACGCCGCCGCGATCGCCGCGGCAGCGCCGCAACCGACCATCAGGCGCAGATCGTTGCGGCGCAGATTGAAGAACTTGCCGAACAGCGAGGCGATCCCCGAGCCGATCTGGGTATAGCCCGCCTCGAGGCCGACCGAGGCGCCGCAGCCGTTGGAGATCAGCGTCTGGCTCGACACGATGACGCTGTCCCGCATCGACAGATTGCCGCCGCGCAGCGCGTTCGCCTCGATCGGGTCGACCGCGCTTGAAATCTTCATGCGCCGCCGCGACCATTCCATGATACCGAGCGCGAGCCCGCCGAGCGCAGGGGCGAGCAGCGCGGCCCAGGGACTCACATAGGCGTTGGACGAGAGGCGCACGTCGATGGGGATGCCGTAGATCACCACATGCGAGATCTGCGCGATCTCGGCCATCAACGTCACGACCGCTCCGGCCAGCGTGCCGATCACCAGCGAGAGCGGGATCAGGTAGAACTCGTTGCTGCGCAAGAGAGCGCGAAGCCGAACCATGGTCCGGTTCGTTCCCTTGCGATCAACGAGATGCCTGATCCGCACGAACACCTTTTGCCCTGCCCTATTCTTCCGACAGGCCGTAGCCGGCCATGCGCTGGCGGACCCGCTCGATCTCGTCGCTGGGAAGCAACGGCGGTTGTCCGATCTGGAGGCAGCCGTGATATTGCCGCGCCAGCGTCTCGACCTCGACGGCCAGCCACATCGCCTTGTCCAGCGTCTTGCCAATCGCGATCATGCCGTGATGGTCGAGCAGGCAGGCAAGCCGCCCCTCCAGCGCCCGCACCGCATGGTCGGACAGCTCCACGGTTCCGAACGTCGCATAGGGCGCGCAGCGGATGCTGTCGCCGCCGGCCGCCGCGATCATGTAGTGCACCGGCGGAATCTCCATGCCCATGATCGCCAGGATGGTGCAATAGGTCGGATGGGCATGCACCACGGCGTTGACGTCGGGTCGCGACTTCAGGATGTCGCGATGAAACCGCCATTCGCTCGACGGCTTCTGATCGGGCGCGTGTGCGCCGTCCATGGCCATGAAGACGATCTGGTCCGGCGTCATGGCCTCATAGGGCACGCTGGTCGGCGTGACCAGAAGCCCGTCCACATGCCGGACAGAGATATTGCCCGAGGTGCCCTGGTTGATGCCGAGCGCGTTCATGCGCCGGCAAGCGTCGATGATGGCCTGTCTCTTGGCGAGCTCGTCCGCAGTCATCGCATCCCGGTTTCCTGACGTGGTCTTGTTAGACCCGAAGTACGTCAAAGCAACATGGCAGTGCAAGCGAAAGCGGCCCGGATCCGGTGCCGCATTGGCGAGGCTCCTGCCAAACCGCGAAACGGACGGCAAAATCGACGGATTCACTTGATATCGCAGCCCTATGACAGGCTGGTCCGGACGGCCGCAATCCCGTTGATCACGAACTGCACCGAATAGGCGGCGAGCAGCATGCCGAGGACGCGCGAGAGCACGGCATTTCCGGTGCGCCCGAGGGTGCGCGCGATCAGCTGAGCCGAGACGAAACACAGCATGCAGAGCAGGCAGACCGAGACGACGACCGCGATGATGATCGCGAGCCTCCTTCCATGGCCGGCATCGCCGGAAAGGAGCAGCGTGGTCGCAATCGCGCCGGGGCCGGCCATCATGGGGATGGCCAGGGGAAACACCGCGACGTCGGAAGCGTGCTCGGACGTCGCCTTGTCGGCCTCGCGGGCCTCGCGATGCGGACGATCGCCGAAGATCATCTGGTAGGACACGCCGAACAACAGCAGCCCGCCGGCGATCTGGAAGGCGGGGATGCCGATCCCGAGCTGGCGCAGCAGCCAGTTTCCGACCAGCGCGATCACCACCAGGATCGAGGCGGCGATCAGCGGCGCCCGCAACGCGATCGTGCGCTTGACCTTGTCGGGCATGCCGCCGGTGGCGGCCAGAAAGGCCGGCGCGAGGCCGACCGGATCGACCACCAGCAGCAGCGTCACGAAGGCGGACAGGGCGAAGTCGAGCATGTGTCGGCGTGGTCCTCGGACGCTGGAACGATGGCTTCCGGGCAGACTTAGCCCAGCGCCACCGCTTTGCAAATCACTGGAGACGACAATGAGCGATAGTGGAATCGGAATGCTTCTTGGCCAGCTCTCGGCCAATCTGCTCTGGCTCTGGTTCATCGGAGCTTTCGTGCTCGGCGGGGTCCTCATCTATGGCGTGATGAAGGCCGGCCACCTGCGCCGCGGCGAGCGCGCACGGCTCGATCGCGCAACGGAAGAGCGGCAGCGCCAGGAAGATCCCTACAAGCGCCCGACCTGAGCGACCGCCACGCGCGCGTCGCGGTTTGGAACTTTCGTTCATCAAACGGCTTTGATCGCCTGAGGATTGAGGAGGGCGAGGCCTTCCCGTGTCACCTCAAGAGGAGGATGTATGGCCAAACGAACCAAGAAGCGCACAACCAAGAAGACGGCGGCGCGTCGGCCGCGTCAGGCGCCGAAGATGCTCAGCGACCTGTTTCTGGAGACGCTGAAGGACATCTATTTCGCCGAGAACAAGATCATCAAGACCTTGCCCAAGATGGCGAAGGCAGCGCATTCGAAAGAGCTGGCCGCCGCCTTCAACAAGCACCTGCGCGAGACCCAGGGCCAGGTCAAGCGGCTGGACCAGGTCTTCAAGATGCTGGGCAAGCCTGCACGCGGCAAGCCGTGCGAAGCCATCAACGGCATTACCGACGAGGGCGCCGAGATCATGAAGGAGTTCAAGGGCGCACCGGCGCTCGATGCGGGTCTGCTCGCGGCCGCCCAGGCAGTCGAGCATTACGAAATCTCCCGCTACGGCACGCTGCGCACCTGGGCCGAGGAGCTCGGCATGCCGGACGCAGCAAGGCTGCTGCAGGCGACGCTGGACGAGGAAGAGGCGACTGATCACGCGCTGACGGAGCTCGCGACGTCCGTGATCAACCTCGAAGCGGAGGAAGAGTACCGCGCCGCGGCCTGACGCCGTGCCCGCTCTATGACAGAACGCCGCGGCCATGCCGCGGCGTTTGCCTTTTTGGGCCATGCCGCGGCGTTTGCCTTTTTGGGCCATGCCGCAGCGTTTGCTTTTTTGGGCCGTGCCGCGGCGTTTGCTTTTCGGATCGCACGACCTGCATGGCACGTGCGCGCCGCCGGGCTGGATTTCCCGGGAACCAGCCCCATATGCAGGCTTCCCCACCCCCGAGTCCCGCATCATGCAACCGAAAAATCCCCTCGACTGGATGCTGTCCGAAGCCCTGGACTCGCTGACCCGCGCCGACCGGCTGCGCCAGCAGTTCGGCCGCCAGGAAGCCTGCTGGGAGCCGCCGATCGACGTGCTCGAGACCGAGCACGAGCTGCTGATCCTGGTCGCGCTCCCCGGCGTCAATCCGGACAATGTCGAGACGGTCATCCATGACGGCGTGCTCGTCATCTCCGGTCAACGCACCCTTCCGCCGGAGCTCCGCAACGCTCGCATCCACCGGCTCGAGCTGCCGCAGGGGCGTTTTGAGCGCCGCATTGCATTGCCCCTCGGCCGCTACGCCATCAGCCGCTTCGTGATGGACGGCTGCGTCGCGCTGCGCCTTGCAAAATCCTGAGGTCGATCATGGCCACCGAACAGATGAACAACGAACAGACCAATAACGACGTGAAGATCCCCGACGACGCGCTGATCGTCATCCCCGTGCGCGAGATGGTGCTGTTCCCCGGCGCCATCGCGCCGATCACAATCGGCCGTGCCAAGTCCATCGCCGCCGCGCAGCAGGCGCTGCGCGAGCAGCGGCCGGTCGGCATCGTCCTGCAGCGCAGCCCCGAGACCGAGGAGCCCGGACCGGACGACCTCTATCGCGTTGCGACCATCGCCAACATCGTGCGCTACATCACCGCGCCCGACGGCACCCATCACATCGTCTGTCAGGGCGTGCAGCGCGCGCGCATCCTCGACTTCCTGCCGGGGACGCCGTTCCCGGCCGCGCGGATCCAGCAGATCCCCGAGCCGACCACGAATTCGCCCGAGATCGAGGCGCGCGCCTTGAACCTGCAGCGCCAGGCGATCGAGGCGATCGAGCTGTTGCCGCAGGCGCCGCCCGAGCTGGCCGCGATGTTCCAGGGCACCAGTGCGCCCGGCGCGCTGGCGGATCTGGCCACCTCGTTCATGGACATCAAGCCGCAGGACAAGCAGGAGGTGCTGGAGACCATCGACCTCGCCTTGCGCGTCGAGAAGGTGTCCAAGCATCTGGCCGAGCGGCTGGAGGTGCTGCGCATCTCCAACGAGATCGGCCAGAAGACCAAGGCCTCCTTCGACGAGCGGCAGCGCGAGGCGATCCTGCGTGAGCAGATGGCGACCATTCAGCGCCAGCTCGGCGAAGGCGACGGCAAGGCGGCCGAGGTCGCCGAGCTGACGTCCGCCATCGCCAAGGCCAACATGCCGCCCGAGGCGGACGCGCACGCCAGGAAGGAGCTGCGCCGCTATGAACGCATGCCTGAGGCCGCCGGCGAAGCCGGCATGGTCCGCACCTATCTCGACTGGCTGATCGAGCTGCCCTGGGCGCTGCCCGCGGAGAAGCCGATCGACATCAAGGAGGCGCGAGCCATCCTGGATGCCGACCATTTCGGCCTGGAGAAGATCAAGAGCCGGATCATCGAATATCTGGCGGTGCGCAAGCTCGCACCGCAGGGCAAGGCCCCGATCCTGTGCTTCGTCGGCCCGCCCGGCGTCGGCAAGACCTCGCTGGGACAATCCATCGCACGCGCGATGGATCGCCCCTTCGTGCGCGTCAGCCTGGGCGGCGTGCATGACGAGGCCGAGATCCGCGGCCACCGGCGCACCTATATCGGCGCGCTGCCCGGCAACATCATCCAGGGCATCAAGAAGGCCGGCAGCCGCAACTGCGTCATGATGCTGGACGAGATCGACAAGATGGGCCGCGGCGTGCAGGGCGATCCGTCGGCTGCCATGCTGGAGGTGCTCGACCCCGAGCAGAACGGGACGTTCCGGGACAATTACCTGGGCGTGCCCTTCGACCTCTCGCGCGTGGTGTTCATCGCGACCGCCAACATGCTGGACCAGATCCCGGGTCCGCTCTTGGACCGCATGGAGCTGATCAGCCTCGCCGGCTACACCGAGGACGAGAAGCTGGAGATCGCGCGCCGCTATCTGGTGCGGCGGCAGCTGGAGGCCAACGGCCTCTCGGCCGAGCAGGCCGAGATCGAGCCGGAGGCGCTGAAGCTGGTGGTCAAGGGGTACACCCGCGAGGCCGGCGTGCGTAACCTCGAGCGCGAGATCGGCAAGCTGTTCCGGCATGCCGCGGTGCAGGTCGCCGAGGGCACGGCCGCGAAGATCGTGGTGGGAACGAAGGACATCGCCATTGTGCTGGGCCAGCCGCGCTTCGAAGGCGAGATCGCGCAGCGCACCAGCATTCCGGGCGTGGCCACCGGCCTTGCCTGGACGCCTGTCGGCGGCGACATCCTGTTCATCGAGGCTTCGCGTGTGCCCGGCCGTGGCGGGATGATCCTGACCGGCCAGCTCGGCGAGGTCATGCGCGAGAGCGTGCAGGCTGCGCTGACGCTGGTGAAGAGCAAGGCGTCGCAGCTCGGCATCGATCCCCAGGTGTTCGAGAAGAGCGACATCCACGTTCATGTTCCCGCGGGCGCGACCCCGAAGGACGGGCCGAGCGCGGGCGTTGCGATGTTCACGGCGCTGACGTCGCTGCTCACCAATCGTACGGTGAGGAGCGATACGGCGATGACCGGCGAGATCTCGCTGCGCGGCCTGGTGCTGCCGGTCGGCGGCATCAAGGAGAAGGTGGTCGCTGCGGCTGCTGCCGGCTTGAAGCGGGTGATGCTGCCGGCGCGCAACAAGCGGGACTATGACGACATCCCGAAGAGCGCGCGGGACAACCTCGAATTCATCTGGCTGGAGCGCGTCGACGAAGCCATCGCCGCGGCGCTCGAGCCGGTCGAGGCAAAGGTCGAGGCGGCGGAGTGAATGCGATGAAGAAACTGCTGGAAGAAGCGAAGCAATCTCGGAACACGCAGCGGCTGCGCCAGCTGCTCGATCGTGCCATTGACCGGGTGCGCGATGCGCTTGCAGGACCCGAGCCGCGGCTTCAACCGATCCCGGTCCGGGTGAAGCGCCGCAAGGGTTGAGCCCTCCGTCTCAGGCCCTCGCGGCTGCCCCAAACAAAAGGCCCCCTCCTACCCGAGGGGGCCTTTGCGTCGTTAGCCCACGGCGTCCTTGGCGGCCTTGACCGGACGGGCGCGGACGATCTTCCGGGCCGGCTTGGCCTTGAACATCATCTCTTCGCCCGTGAACGGGTTGGTGCCCTTGCGTGCCTTGGTCGCGGGCTTCTTGATGACCACGAACTTGGCGAAGCCCGGCACCAGGAACAGGCCGTTCTTCTTGAGCTCCTTGTGACCGACGTCGGTCAGCGTCTCCATGACGCTCTTGACGTCGCGCTTGGAAAGCTCGGTGGCGGTCGCAATCTTTTCGATCAACTGCGATTTGGACATTTGGGTTGCCATCGTGTCTCCTCTGATTCGTTGGCGGTTGCATATTAGACCAACCGGCGAAGGCCTATAGCCTTCTGCACGGTTTTGTCGCGGTTTTACGGGCTTTTTTGGCCCTCTGTAGCAAAAAACCCTGCTTTTTAGCTACTTCCGGCGCGGGAGAAGCCTCGGGCAGCGGATTTTGCCTTGTTTCAAAGGCCCGCACGCCATCTTGCTAAAGCTGATTCGCCGCTTTCGACAAGCGGCGACCAGTCTCTTTGTGCAAGGAGGCGCGCGTTTCACCCTGAAAAATAAGGGTTAGATCGCACGTAGCCGCTCTTCCTCCCCGTAAAAGCAGGGAGAAAGCGAGGGTGAGATTGGCTAGACGCGCTCGATGATGACGGCGGGCGCCATGCCGCCGGCGGCGCACATGGTGACGAGACCGCGCTTGAGATCGCGCCGTTCGAGCTCGTCGAGCACGGTGCCGATCAGGATCGAGCCGGTGGCGCCGATGGGGTGGCCGAGTGCGATCGAGCCGCCGTTGACGTTGACCTTGGCGCGATCGAGCTTGAGGTCACGGATATATTTTTCCGCCACCACCGCAAAGGCCTCGTTGATCTCGAACAGGTCGATGTCGTCGATGGTGAGGCCCGCCTTCGCCAGCACCTTGCGCGTGGCCGGCACCGGCGCGTTCAGCATCAGGGTCGGCGAGTCCCCCATGTTCGCCATCGCGACGACACGGGCGCGGGCTTTAAGGCCGTGCGCCCTGGCGTAAGCGGGCGAGGCCAGCAGGATCGCGGCGGCGCCGTCGACCACGCCGGACGAGTTGCCGGCGTGGTGGACGAAGTCGATATTCAGGTCCGGGTACTGCTGCAGGATCAGGCCACGATAGGTCGTGCCCTTGTCGTCGAGCGCGTAGTCCGCGACCGCGGGGAATGCCGGCTTCAGGCTGCTGAGGCCTTCCATCGTGGTCTGCGGCCTCGGGTACTCCTCGTGGTCGAGCGCGAGGCTGCCGTCCTCGCGGTGGACGGGCACGAGGCTCTTGGTGAAGTGCCCGTTCGCAATCGCGTGCGCCGCGCGCTTCTGGCTCTCCAGCCCGAGCGCGTCGACGTCCCTTCGCGTGATGCCTTCCATCGTCGCGATCGCGTCCGCGCAGACGCCCTGATGCGACTGCGGATGCCGCGCGCGCAGGCGCAGATTACCGTTGTCCATCATCATCGGACCCGAGCCGCGGCGTCCCTCCATCGACATCATCTCGCAGCCGCCGGCGATGACGAGGTCTTCCGCGCCCGCCATGATCGAGCTTGCCGCCATGTTGACGCTGGTGATGCCGCTTCCGCAGAAGCGGTCGAGCGTCACGGCGCTGGCGCGCACGTCATAGCCGGCATCGAGCGCCGACATCCGACCGAGATCGCCGCCTTGCGTCGCGACCTGCGCGCTGCAGCCCCAGACGATGTCGTCCACGTCGGCCGTGTTGATGCCGGT
>NZ_JALBHA010000929.1:0-1146 GCF_023006445.1 Bradyrhizobium sp. SHOUNA76 | reverse complement strand
ATCGAGCGCACGCTGACCGCCGTCGGCGCCGACACCGCCTCGACCATCCTCAACAGCGCACGCGAGGCCCAGACCTCGCTGACCTCGACCTCCGCGGACGCCGCGAGCCAGATCCGCACGATCTCGACCGAGATCGAGCGCACCCTGAGCGCGGCCACCGCGAACGCGACCAACGACATCCAGACCAGCGCGCTCAACGCCCAGAACGCGCTGATCACGGCCTCCAACGAGGCGAGCTCGCGGGTCAAGTCGAGCTCGTCCGACGTCGAGCGTTCGGTGCTCGCCGCCAGCTCCAGCTTCGGCCAGGCCATGACCGGCAAGACCGACGAGATCGTCACCTATGTGCAGCAGCAGGCCGACCGGCTGTCGAACATGATCGACGCCAAGCGCGGTGCGCTGGTCGATGCGATCGGCTCGAAGACCAGCCAGCTCACGCTCGACATCGACCGCGTCACCTCCGACGCGCTGAAATCGATCGAGACGCGCGGCCAGGCCTTCTCGCAGACCATGATGGGCAACGGCTCGGAAGTCGCCCGCACCATCAACGCGGCGAGCGAGATCGCCACCAGCGCGGTCGGCAAGTCGCTCAAGGACCTCGAGCAGTCCTCGCGTTCCGCGATCGACCAATCGCGCCAGGTCTCGATCGCGGCCGTCACCGAGATGCAGGAGACCAGCAAGATCCTGCGCACCGACACGGTGGCGCTGTTCGAGCGCCTGCGCGAAGGCAACATCCTGCTCCAGGAGGTGTTGACCGGTGCGCACGACAACCTCAACTCGCTCGAGCGGGCGCTGGTGACGCGCGTCGCCGACTTCGTCTCGGCGATGAACGACGTCACCTCACGCAACGGCGCGGCGACGCAGAACCTGGAAGAGCAGCTCAACGTCTTCAACAGCAAGACCACGAAGGCGCTCCAGGATCTCGGCGAGTTGTCGACCCAGTTCGATGCGCACGGCAAGGCGCTGGTCGACGCCGCGCAGGTCGTCGAGCAGAGCAACAAGAACACCACCGCCTCGCTTGCCGAGCGCAAGCAGGCGCTGGAATCGCTCGTCACCACGATCGATCTGCGCACCGCCGACCTCGACCAGCGGCTGTCGCGCTTCACCGGCCTGCTCGATGAATCGCTGGCAGCGGCCGAGGAGCGCGCC
>NZ_JALBHA010000928.1:0-1146 GCF_023006445.1 Bradyrhizobium sp. SHOUNA76 | reverse complement strand
CGAGGTGGCCGACCAGATGGGTCTGGCGCGCGGCGCGCCGCCGCGGTTCGAAGCCGCCGCCATGCTGTTGCTGGACCAGATCGGCAAGCTGAAGGACGGCAAGATCACGATCACGGACACCCAGGTCAATCTGTCGGGCATGGCGCGCGAACTCGGCGGCCGCGAAGCGATCGCAGCTGCGCTGAAGAACCTGCCCGAGGGCTTTTCGGTCACCGCCAACGACGTCAAGGCGCCGCCCTATATCTTCCAGGCGTTCAAGGATCCGGTTGCTGCGACGGTGACGCTGACCGGCTACGTTCCGGACAACAATGTGCATGCGGCGATCGCAACCAGCGCCTCGCGAAAATTCTTCACCGAAAAGGTCGTCGACAATCTCAAGGCCAGCATCGGTGCGCCCGGTTCCTTCAACACGGCCGTGGTCGCAGCGCTCGGCGCGCTGTCGCGACTGTCGACCGGCACGCTCGTCGTCTCCGACCGCGAAGTGAAGCTGTCGGGCGATGCCCTCTACGAGGGGGCCGCCAACGACATCCGTGCAGGTCTCGGCAAGGACTTCCCGAAGAACTGGCAGTACAAGCCGGAGATCACCGTGAAGCCTGCGGCAGGGCCGGTCGACGGCACCGTGTGCCAGCAATTGTTCACGGACCTCCTGGCCAAGGGCAAGATCCGCTTCGCAGCCAAGCGCGCCGACATCGATCCGGACTCCGCCGCCATCCTCGATCATCTGATCGAGACGGCGCTGCGCTGCCCCAACACCAATATCGAGGTCGCCGGGCATACCGACGCAGACGGCGAGGACGGCTTCAACCGAGCTCTCTCGGAGAAGCGCGCGCAGGCGGTGATCGACTATCTGGTCAAGGCCGGCCTAAACGCCAGCCGCTTCACCGCGGTCGGCCATGGCAGCACGCAGCCCGTCGCCGGCAATGACACCGACGACGGCAAGGCGAAGAACCGCCGCATCGAATTTCTGGTGAGGTGACGATGCCCTATCTCGTCTCGTTTCATCTGGGTTGGCTGATCGGCTCGGTTCTGCTGGGCTTTTGCATGGGCTGGATCTCGGTGGTCCAGCGCGGCAACGGCACCTCGAAGGTGACGGCGCGCTGGCTCGCCGCGCTTGCCGCCGCCCTGGTCGCGGCCTCGTTCGCCCAC
>NZ_JALBHA010000927.1:0-1147 GCF_023006445.1 Bradyrhizobium sp. SHOUNA76 | reverse complement strand
ATGGGCATCCGGCCCTATATCGACGACGACCTCGCCGCCGGCCGGCTGGTCGCGCCATTCGACCTCTCGGTACCCAAGGGCATGCGCTGGTACCTGCTCTATCGCAGCTTCCAGACCGAGCAGCGCGACTTTGCCGCGTTCCGCCGCTGGATCATGCGCGCGGCGGCGGAACCCACGGCTCGCCCGGTGAAGCGGATCGGCCGTGCCGCCGCTCGGAACTGACGCCCGAAGCAAAAAAGCCGGCCGCTTGTGAACGGCTTCACATCCCACATGACGCAATCGTGGTCCCCTGACCCTCCAACAAGACACGTACGGAACACTTTGGGGACTACCATGACGACCCTCTACGACGGCTTTGACATCGAATCCTTCGAGGCTGGCAAAGGCCTCTGGCACGCCCGCATCCGCCGCGCCGATCTCAGCCCCCTCGCCATCGATGGCGTCCTGTTTCCGGCCATGGAAGTCGGTTTCGCCTGGCCCGATCAGAACGCCGCGATCGCCGACGCCAAGCACCACATCGACCGCTTCCGCCGGCGGACCGACAGCGACGACGAATAGGCGAGCAGGACGCAAGCGAACCAGGGACGGCGCAGCGCAAAAGGGGGCAACCGGTCATGTCAGTCATCGAAACCGAAGACACCTCGGGGCTGAGGATCTACAGCCGCGCCGTGCTCTCCAACTGCCCGGAATGCGACGGCGATCTCACGGTGCTCCGCGTGATCGGCGGGCGCGCCGGATGCGAGTACTGGACCATGCGCTGCACCGATTGCGGCGGCATCCACCTCGACATCCTGAAGCCGAATGTCACGGCGGAGGATGACGAGGGGCCGTTGCCGGCGGTGTAGGCCTCGAGGCTGCTGCCAACCTGCTGTCAGCAGGCTGCATGACGCCGGGCATTCGCCCTTTATTGCGGGGCGGACTCGTCCCATATTCGCCCCATGGCGAAGAAACCTGCATCCTCCGAAAAATCCGGCAAATCCCCCAGGACCAAGGCCCCGAACTCGAAAGCGCATCGCCCCGATGTGCAGCCGATCGGGCCGGCGCTGGCCGAGCTGCTCAATCCCGCGATCAATCGCGGCGATGCCGGGCTGGGATCCGGCACCGGCCTGCAGCCGCCGCCGGACAATTCGCGCGACCGGCGATCCGG
>NZ_JALBHA010000926.1:0-1147 GCF_023006445.1 Bradyrhizobium sp. SHOUNA76 | reverse complement strand
AACGTGATGCGCGGTCCTGAGGCGTCGATCCGGGTCAGCGCCAGGTCCTGTGCGCGCACGACGGTCGAGACGGAAACATCCCCCTCGTTCAGCGCCCGCATCACCAACGTTCCGCCGCCGAGATAGCGCGCGCTGCGGTCCGAGGACAGCGCGCCGGCCGCCTCGCTGGCGCTTGTGAAAGTCTTCACGGTCACGGCCATGATTATGCGGCCTCCTTCAGATGCCGGCGGATCGCCTCGAAGCCTGCCTGATAGATGTCCTCCGCGACCATATGGGTGATGCGGTCGCGATCCTCCGGCTTGGTGGTGAAGCGGGACTCCCAGTGCCAGAAGGTCCGGTCGCCGTCGGTGACCGGCAGCAGCCGGACATGGGCGACGTAGTTGAACATCGGCACCGGCGTATCGAGCAGGCAATAGCTGAAGGACTGTTCCAGGTCCGACAGCGCCAGCAGTTGCTCGCGCAGCTCGGAGCCGTCGTTGAGCTTGAACCGCCTGACGCAGCCGATCTTGTCGGCGGATTGCGCGCGTTCGATCGAGGATGTCGCGACCGCCGGATGCCAGCGATCGTGCCCGTTGAAATCGCGCAGCACGTTCCACGCCGCGTCGGTCGGCGCGTTCAAAATCGTGCTTTTGACGATATGCGGCACGGCTAGCCTCCGAACACGCGCTTGAGCGCATCAAATCCGCCCTGGAACACGCCGCCGCCGATATTGCTGACGAGTTCGATCTCTCGCTCCGGCGCGCAGTCGAACTCGGCGGTCCATTCCATGAAGGTCTGGTCGCCGTCGGTGACGGGGGTCAGCCGCAGCGTTGCGACGTAGTTCTCGACGCCCATCGGCGATTCCAGGATCGAATAGGTGCAGAACATGTCGTAATCGGAGAGGCCGAGCAGCTTCTCGCGGATGCGGTCGCCGTTGCGCAGGCGAAAATCTCGCACACAACCGATCTTGTCGGAGGGCTCGCCGCCCTCGATACGGCTTTCGGCAATGGCCGGATGCCAGTTCGGCAGGCCGTTGAAATCGCGCACCCGCGCCCAGACGCGGTCGTTGCGGGCGTTGACGACGGTGGAGACGTAGACGCGAGCCATAATGCGACCTCAGCTCTTCTTCCGCGGCCCGCGCTCGGCCGGCGGTTCGCCGCCCTCGGCC
>NZ_JALBHA010000925.1:0-1149 GCF_023006445.1 Bradyrhizobium sp. SHOUNA76 | reverse complement strand
ATCGGCGCCGATGACGACGTCTCGTCGCCGCCGGCCTGCCGCCAGATGGTCGAGGGCGCGCATGGCCGCAGCGCGCTGGCGCGCATTGTGGTCTATCCCGGCGCCTATCACGATTTCGACCGCGCCAACACGCCACTGCACGCAGCTGCCGGCAGCAACGATGCCGCCGCGCCCGAGCGCGGCCATCTCGGCACGGATGCAGAGGCGCGCGCGGAGTCGCAGAAAGAGGTCGCGGAGTGGCTGGCGCGTTAGCCTGGATGCGGACTTGTCGCGCCGTAGCTCGAAGAGCGAAGGCGGAAGCGGGGCCGTCCGAGGAACAAATTCAGGCGGACAGCCCCGCATCGACCACCGCCCTGCACGGAAGATGGCCGACCGTGAATCTACGGGTGGCGAACGGCTGCGGTTTCAGCCCATGACGGCGCCTTAGTTCGACCACGATGTCGATTAAACGCAATCCTCATGCGCAACCGCATCGTCCTCTTCTCCTCCGCACTGGTCGTCTTCACCGTCGCGATCTTCCTCTATGAGGCCCACGCTGGCGCTCCCCAGCGCGCGCCGGAACATTGCGGCTTCTGGACCACGATCGACGCGGGATTGTCCTGCAGGTAGGCATGGCGGTGTCGTAGCCCGGATGAGCAAAGCGATATCCGGGACGGCCGTTGCCGGATATCGCTTTGCTCATGCGGGCTCCGCGCTGCTTCCACAGCCGTCATTGCGAGTTGTGCCTACATCGGCCCCACGCACTCCCTGTCATCGCCCGGCTTGCCGCCTTCGCTATAGCTTCGGCGGCCGAGCACCCTTGTGGCCCGGCGTAGCCTTGGCGGAGCCGGGACCGGGCGATCCAGGACTCCGAGACGTCTGTGATTCACCGGGGAGGCGCGGCCTACTGGATTCCCCGCTCCAGTGCGCAATTGCGCACAAGGCGGGGAATGACACTGAGCGTGGAATGCCGTTCGTCGCGCCTCAGCTCAGAACAAGCTGCCCTGATCCACCGGCTTGGCCACGCGCTTCGGAGCGGGCTTTGTTTCCTGCGGGGCCGGCTTCGGTTGCGACTGCGCGCGCTTTGCCGCGGGAGGCGGGCGATCTGCGTCCGCGGTCGCCGCAACACGGCCATCCGCAAACTCGATCTCGAGCCGCGCGTTCGGCCCG
>NZ_JALBHA010000924.1:0-1152 GCF_023006445.1 Bradyrhizobium sp. SHOUNA76 | reverse complement strand
TGGGCCGCGCCCGCACCGACCGGCTGGGGCGGCTCGGGCTCTCGGCCGCCAAGATCAAGACGCTGAAGCATCTCGCGCGCGAGATCCGCGCGCAGCGGCTGAACCTCGACGTGCTCGCCGAGGAAGATGCCGACGCTGCGCATCACACGCTGATCGCGCTGCCCGGCATCGGCCCCTGGACCGCGGACGTCTATCTCCTGTTTTGCCTCGGCCATGGCGATGCCTGGCCGGCCGGCGACCTCGCCGTGCAGGAAGCCATCAAGATCGGCCTCGGCCTTCAGGCGCGGCCGACGGAGAAGCAGATGGCGCCGCTCGCCGAACCCTGGCGCCCCCTGCGCGGCGCGGCGGCGCATTTGTGGTGGAGCTACTATCGCGCGGTAAAGAAGCGCGAGGGCGTGCTCGCAGGGTCAAACTAAAGCGCGATGCGATTAGGCTAAATCACCATCGCGCTTTAGGTTATTGTCTGAGCATGATCTTTTCGGAAAACCGCTGCGCACTTTTCCGGATCATGCTTTAGCCGCGCAGCCGCTCGCGATCGGCGCGGGCGCATTCGGCCACGAAGTCGATCACGGCTCGCACCGCAGGGAGCTCGACGAGGTCGGGATGAGCCAGCAGCCACAGGTCGGCCACGCTGGCGAGCTTCTGCGGAGCGACGCGCACGAGGTCGGAATAGCTCTCCGCAACGAAGCACGACAGCGCGGAAATTCCGATCCCGGCGCGGACCGCCGCCAGCATGTCGCCCTGCGACGAGCAGCGCATCACGATCGTGCCCTGGCGCGTGATCGCGTCGCTCCATCGTGCAAGCTGCGCGTTGGAATCCTGGTCGGCAAAGCCGATCACGCTGTGCCCCTTCCACTCGCCGCTGCGCTCCGGCAGGGACCGGCCGGCGGCATAGTCGCGCGAGGCATAGAAGCCGGTGCCGAGACGGCCGATCTTGCGGCCGACCAGATTTTCCTCGCCGCTGTCGAGCGGCCGCAGCACGACGTCGGCTTCCCGGCGCCGCACGCTGGCCGGAAACGGATGGGTGATGATCTCGAGCCGGATGTGATCATGTGCGCCCAGAAAGGCGTGGAGCCGGGGCATCAGCCAGTGTGAGGCCAGCGTCGCCCCGATCGACAGCTTGACCGTGCCGCGCGCCTTGCGCCCGCCGGC
>NZ_JALBHA010000923.1:0-1156 GCF_023006445.1 Bradyrhizobium sp. SHOUNA76 | reverse complement strand
GGTCACGAGGCTTGCGAACACGCCGAGCAGCAGGGCGATGGCGAGCGCAGCGCCCGTCCCGACCTTCGCCGCCTGATCCGTCACGCCCTAGCGCGCCGCCTTGGGCGGGTTCACGGTGACGACGGGATTGCTGGTCCCGACCAGGCGGCTGTTCATCTTGCTGCGCATCTCCTCCGCAATGACATGCGCGTCGACGCCGTCCTTGATGACGGTCGGGCGGATGAACAGGATCAGTTCGGTACGGCCGCGCGTAGTGCCCTGGTGCGAGAACGCATCGCCCACGCCGGGAATGGAATCGAGGATCGGAATGCCCTGCCGTTGCCTGTTCTCGGTCTCGCTGATCAGGCCGGCGAGCAGCACGGTCTGGCCGCTCGTCACCGCGATCGAGCTCTTGACCCGACGCTGCGAGATCGTCGGCGTCAGCGAGCCGGTGCTGCCGGCGGCCACGCTCGAGATCTCCTGCTCGATGTCGAGCACGACGTTGCCGTTGGCGTTGGCGCGCGGGAGCACGCGCAGGATGATACCGGTGTTCTTGTAGTCGATGGTATTGACGACGGTGTTGTTGGCGGTCAGCACGGTCGCGGTGCCGGTCGAGAACGGCACCTGGTCGCCGACCTGCAAGGTCGCCGGCTGATTGTCCAGCACCACCAGCGACGGGTTGGACAGCACCTTGACGGTGGTGACGTTGTGGAGCGCATCGAGCACCACGCGCGGGGAGTTTTCCGCGCCGATCAGAAAGTTGAAGCCGGGCAGGGCGCGGCCGAGCAGCGCGCCGGCGGCGGCGTTGACCGCGCTGGTCTGCTGCTCGATGTTGCTGCCGACCGAAGCGCTGTTGCTGACGCCGTTAATGACGTTGGAGACCGAGCCCTGCTTGCTGGCGATGAAGAACTGGACACCGTAGTTCAAGGCGTCGTTCAGCGTGACCTCGGCGATCGTCGCCTCGATCGCGATCTGGCGCTGCGGCCGGTCGATTTGCCGGATCGTCTGCTCGACGACGCGCTGCGATTCCGCGTTGGCGTAGACCAGCACCGCGTTATTGGTGACGTCGGCCGTGATCCGTACGTTTTGAAGGATCGCGTTGTTGACGGGCTTTGCGCCGGTGCCGAGCAGCGAGCCGGAGCCGTTGTCCTGGCCGGGCACGCCGGCCGCCGCAGGG
>NZ_JALBHA010000922.1:0-1163 GCF_023006445.1 Bradyrhizobium sp. SHOUNA76 | reverse complement strand
CGGCAAGATCGACCGCAAGGCGCTGCCGGCTCCGGATCAGCTTGCGACGTCAATCGAGCATGTCGCGCCGCGCACGCCGGCCGAGGCGGCGCTGGCTGCGATCTGGGCCGACCTGCTGCGCCAGCCCAAGATCGGCGTCACCGACAATTTCTTCGAGCTCGGCGGCGATTCCCTGATCGCCGTCCAGCTCGTCAGCCGCATCAAGCGCGATCTCGGCCACGACCTGCCGCTCAACCGTCTGTTTGAAATGACGACCGTTGAAACCATGGCGGCTGCGCTGGGCCTGGAGAGCGAGACCGACAAGCGGAGCGGCGACATCGCCGCGATGCTCGACATGTTGAAGGAAGTCGAACTGTCCGATGAGTGACACGGCAACCACGCAAAAGCAGCAGCTGCACGACATCTCACGGCGCCTGATGCGCCTCGATGCCGGCAAGCGGCACGCGTTCCTCTCGCAACTCGCGGCGAAGGGCGTCAACCTCGCCATGCTGCCGATCGTGCGCCAGGAGCGCAAGCGGGCGCCGCTGTCCTTTGCGCAATCGCGCCTCTGGTTCCTGTGGCGGATGGATCCGGGCAGTGCCGCCTACAACATCTCGGCGGCGCTACGTGTGCGCGGCAAGCTGCAACCACGCGCGTTGCAACAGGCGTTCGATGCGCTCGTCGTCCGCCACAGCGTGCTTCGCACGGTATTTCGACAGGAAGGAGAGCAAGCCGAACAGTTTGTCCGCGATCCGCAACCAGTCGCGTTGCGGCACGTGACCCTCGATGGCGATGACCGCGAAGGGCAGGCGCGTTTGCTGGCGCGGCAGGAAGCCTCGCTGCCGTTCGATCTGGAAGCCGGTCCGCTCATGCGCGCGGCGTTGCTGACGCTGAACGAGGACGACCACTTCCTCGTCGTCAGCCTGCACCATATCGTGACCGACGGCTGGTCGATGGGCGTGCTGGTCGATGAATTCTGGACGCTGTACGCGGCATTTGCATGCGGTGAAACACCGGCCCTGCCGGAGCCGGAGATCGGGTACGCCGACTACGCCGAATGGCAGCGGCTCTGGATGAGCGCGGTCGATGGCGTGCGGCAGGTCGACTACTGGACCCGGCGTCTCGCCGATCCAGCCGTGCTCCAGCTGCCGATCGACCGGGCGCGGCCGGCGGTCCCGAACCTT
>NZ_JALBHA010000921.1:0-1170 GCF_023006445.1 Bradyrhizobium sp. SHOUNA76 | reverse complement strand
GTCGAGGCCGAGCGCGGCATCGCCGATCGTGCCCGTCACCAGGATGCGATCGCCTGGCCTCGCACCGGTACGGCCGACCATCCGCCCTTGAGGCACGCGGCCGAAGGCGGTGATCGAGACCATCTGCGGGCCCGGCGTCGAGACCGTATCGCCGCCGAGCAGCGGACAAGCGAATTCCTTGGCGTCCTCGCCGAGCGCATCCGCGAAGGGGCGCAGCCAGGCATCCTCCTTGTTGCGCAGCGCCAGCGTCAGCACGAAGCCGGCAGGCACCGCGCCCTTGGCGGCGAGATCGGACAGGTTCACCCGCAGCGCCTTGCGCGCGATGGTGTCCGGCGGATCATCGGCAAGAAAGTGCACACCCTCGACGACGGCGTCGGTGGTGATGACGATGTCCTCGCCGGCAGACGAGAGGATCGCGGCGTCATCGACCAGCCCCAACGCGCCGGGATCAGTCGCCAGCGGCTTGAAATAGCGCGCGATGAGGGAGTCTTCGGCGGAGACCTGCGTGTTGTCCTCCTGCGTCACGATAGCAGACCCGTCATCCCTGCGCGCCATTGCGCGGGGATGACGGCTACGGCGGAATTCATCGCCTGATCCTACCCCCGCCCGAACTCGTCACCGCGAAACTGGCGGCCGATCTGGTCGAGCACGGCATTGACCATGCCGGTCTCCTCGCGGTCGACGAAAGCGTTGGCGACGTCGACATATTCGGAGACGACGACGCGGCCCGGCACGTCCTTGCGGTGCTCCAATTCGTAAGCTCCGGCCCGCAGCACCGCGCGCAGGATCGCCTCGATCCGCTTCAAGGGCCAGCCCTTCGACAGCGCCTCGTCGATCAGGGGATCGAGCTTCTTCTGGTCGCGCACCACGCCCGAAACGACATCGCGGAAGAACGCGGCTTCGGCCGGTAGATAAGTGTCGCCCTCGACCTCGTTGCCGAGCCAATGGCTCTCGAACTCGGCAAAGATGTCGTTGATGCCGGCGCCCGCGATATCCATCTGGTACAGCGCCTGCACGGCCGCGAGCCGCGCCGCACCGCGCCGGTTCGCCTTCTTCTCGGCAACGCCTGCCGGCTTTTTGGTGTTGTCGGCCATGGCTCAGGCCTGCGCCAGGCGGCGTTTGATGCGCAGCATCGCAAGCGCGGCGCGCGCGGCATCGCCACCCTTGTCG
>NZ_JALBHA010000920.1:0-1173 GCF_023006445.1 Bradyrhizobium sp. SHOUNA76 | reverse complement strand
GCCGGCAAGCTCGCTCGCCCGCGCATTGCCGCCGGTCGCCTCGATCAGCAGCCCGAGCGCGGAACCGCGGACCACGACGCCGGTCAGGATCAGCATGCAAAGGGCAATCGCGACCGGCACCGGAAGACCAAGCACCGCGCCATTGCCGAGCCAGACCAGATCCGGCGAGGAGAAGGTAACGATGCGCCCTTCGGTGATGAGTTGAGCAATGCCGCGCCCTGCCACCATGAGGATCAGCGTCGCCACGATCGGCTGCATCCCGAGCACCGCAACGAGAAATCCGTTCCACAATCCGCAGACGAGCCCGGCACCAAGCGCGGCCGCCAGCACCACCGGCAGACTGTGGCTGTCGGCAAGGCTCGCCGCGATTGCGCCTGAGATCGCCATGACCGCGCCGACCGACAGATCGATGCCGCGCGTTGCGATCACCAGCACCATGCCCAGCGAGAGCAGCGCCACCGGCGTGCCGCGATTGAGCACGTCGATCAGGCTGCCGAAGAGCCGGCCGTCCTGGAGCCGCAAATCGAAAAATTGCGGCGACACCACGCGATCGACCGCCAGTATGACGATCAGCGCCAGGATCTGGGCAAGGCCGCGGCGCGGCAGCAGCGCTGTCATGTGTGGGCCTCAAGCGCGACGGTGGCGGCATCGGCGGCAATGGCTGCGAGAATGTTGCCGACGTCGATCGCCTCGCCCGCGAGCTCCTCGACATGGGCGCGGTCGCGCAGCACCACCACGCGGTCCGAATAGGTCACGATCTCGTCGAGCTCGGAGGAGATCACGAGCAACGACAGACCGTCGTCGCAGAGCTCGCGGATCAGGCGGATGATCTCGGCATGCGCGCCGACGTCGATACCGCGGGTCGGCTCGTCCAGCACCAGCAGCCGCGGCGAGGTCGCGAGCCAGCGCGCCAGCAGCACTTTCTGCTGATTGCCCCCGGACAACAGGCCGACGGGGCGTTCGGGATCGGCCGGACGGATGTCGAGCATCTTGACGTAGCGGCGCGCGATCTCGTCCTGCTCACGGCGCGACAGCGGGCGGTGCAGACCACGCTTGGCCTGGAGCGCGAGCACGATATTCTCACGCACGGTGAGCTCGGCGACGATGCCGTCGGTCTTGCGCTCCTCCGGACAATAGCCAAAGCCGTGGCGCACGCCGTCGCGCGGCGACTGC
>NZ_JALBHA010000091.1:0-16466 GCF_023006445.1 Bradyrhizobium sp. SHOUNA76 | reverse complement strand
GGAATGTCGAGCGGCGTCGCGCCGGAAAACTGCTCGCCTTCATCGGCGAAGGCGAGCTCGTCCTCGTCGATGTCGCCGAGCGCCACGATACGCGGCAGCACCACCGCGTCGGCCTTCATCTCGTCGAGGAAGATCTCGCGGACAACGCGCATCGCGCGGCGGGTCGGCAGGTACAGCGTGACGTCCGCCAGCCGCGCCGGTTCCTTGCGCGCCTCGAATCCCTCGACCAGCCGTCCGTCGAGCAGGCTCGTGACGACCGTGCGCAGGAACGGAACTGAGATGGGAACG
Organism: Bradyrhizobium sp. SHOUNA76; assembly: GCF_023006445.1. Taxonomy (NCBI): domain Bacteria; kingdom Pseudomonadati; phylum Pseudomonadota; class Alphaproteobacteria; order Hyphomicrobiales; family Nitrobacteraceae; genus Bradyrhizobium; species Bradyrhizobium sp. SHOUNA76. Next base: position 16,178 of record NZ_JALBHA010000091.1, on the reverse strand, counting down.
CTGAAAACGCGCATGAGCTGCCTGATTCGGGAATCACGGCAATATAGGGAGCCGGGCGCGAATGGTCATGGGCCGGGGCGGGATCTTCCCCGCTGTTTGTCGCTTCGTAGCCCGGATGGAGCGCAGCGCAATCCGGGATTCGTGCCACAAGCGAAAGCGCCCCGGATTGCGCTGCGCTCCATCCGGGCTACGGCACCATCTTCGGGGCGTCGCTTACGCCACGCTCTCCAGGAACGCCTCTTCCGCGGCGTGCACCGCGTCGGGGGTGCCGACATGCATCCAGACGCCGTCGAGGCGCAGGCCGAACAGCCGCTCCTGCTCGTTGGCGCGGTCGAACATCTTTGTCAGCGAGAACTCACCGTTCGGGGCATCCTCGAAGATCGACGGCGACAGGATCGCCGCGCCGGCATAGACGAACGGAACGACCTCTTTTTCCTTGCGCTTGCGCAGGGCGCCATCGGGCAGCATGCCGTAATCGCCGCGGCCGCTATAGCCGATGCTGGTCGCGGTCGGCGCCATCAGGAGCAGAATGTCCATGCGCTCAGGGTCGAAGTTTTCAGCGAGCCGCATCAGGTTCGAGCGTACACCGTCGATCCACAGCGTATCGGAATTGACGTGGAAGAACGGCGCATCGCCGAGCAGCGGCAGCGCCTTGACCACGCCGCCGCCGGTGCCGAGCACCTGGTCGCGTTCGTCCGAGATGGTCACGCGCGGATGCTGGCGCGATGCGGTGTGATCGATGATCTGGTCCGGCAGGTAGTGCACGTTGACCACGGCCTCGGTCACGCCGGCCTGGCCGAGCTTGTCGAGCACGTGGTCGAGCAGGGGTTGACCGGCCACCGGTACCATCGGCTTCGGCATCTTGTCCGTCAGCGGACGCATGCGCAGGCCGAACCCTGCGGCGAGCACCATGGCTTTGGTCGGTTTGACGGACATCCTTCGCTTTCTCAGACCTTTCGCGTTCGCAGCAATCCTAACACGAGGTTCGATCAGCCGCACCGCATCTCAACCGCCTTAACCAGCCGCCGTGACGGTTGTACGACGGGTGTTGCCATCATGCCCCGACGGCTGTGGAACGCGCCTTTTTCTTCTTGTCGCCGAGCTTGAGGAAATTGACGCCGATCTGGTCGCCATTGACCCAAGCTAGCTCGCAGCGCCGGTAGGCCAAGCCGGTGGACGACAGCAGGAGAAAGAACTCTTTCAGATGCAGGCCCTCGACCGAGCCGTCGATGGTCAGCTTGGCGCCGGTTTCGGAGACATCCTCCATGGTGCAGTCGCGCCGCCAGGTGCCGTCGATCCCCATCATCTGGGCCGAAATCCCGCGCTCGAAAACAACCCTGCTGTTGCCGCGCTGGTCCGTCTTTACCGCCATGTGCCCGCTCCAGCCCCGCATTTATTCGGCTGCCTTGCCGCCAGAATACCGACGTCTTGGCTAACAGCCGGTAAATCGGGCCCAAATCAGGCCTGCGGCCGTGGGACGTTGGCGAGATACCAGTCGCGCAAGGCACTCAGCGCCGGATGTGCCAGCGAGCGCTGGAGATAGGTCCAGATCCGCGGCTGGTGACGGAGGTAATGCGGCTTGCCGTCGCGGCGGTTGAGGCGGGCGAAGGTGCCGAGCAGGCGCGTGTTCCGCTGCGCCGACATGATGGCGTAGAGCTCGGCGAAGCCGGCGGCGTCGAAGCCTGCATCGTTCGCGCGGCGTGCTTTGATGTAGCGCGACAGCAGGGTCAGCTCGACCGTCTCGGGCACGTCGATGCGGGCGTCCTGGAGCAGCGAGACAACGTCGTAGGATTGCGGTCCGAGCACCGTGTCCTGGAAATCGATCACGCCGACGCGTTCAATGCCGCTGCGATCCCCGAGCCAGATCAGATTGGGCGAGTGGTAGTCGCGGATGACCCACGTCCTCGGCGCCGCCAGCGGCTTCCTCAGCAGCTCGCGCCACATCGCGAAGAATTCCGTGCGCTTTTCGTCGCTCAGCGGCGCGTTGCGATCGGGCAGGTACCATTCCGGCATCAGGCCGATCTCGATCAAGAGCGCTTCAGCGTCGAAGACCGGGATGTCGTAGCTCTGGCCCGCCAGCGGCAGGGCTTCCGGCAGCGTCTTGGCGTGCAGCGTGGCCAGCACGTCGGTCGCAGCCTCGTAGCGCTCGGCAATCGGCCGCGCCGGCTCGCCCTCGATCACGCCTTCACTGCCGAAATCCTCGGTGATCAGGAAGCCATGGTCGAGATCGGAATGGTGGATTGCGGGCGCCGAGATGCCCTGGGCGCGCAGGCCTTCGTCGATGGCGACGAAGGGCTTTACATTCTCGGCGAGATGCACCGCGGCGCTGTAGGATTTTCCGTTGTACATCGCAGCACCATCAGGGCGCTGCGGGAAGTTCATGAGGATGACGATCTCGTCGTCGCGCAGCAGCCGCGCATAGGAGCGGGTCGAGGCATCGCCGGCCATGCGCTTGCGCGTCGCATCCATGTAGCCCGAGGCGTCGAGGAATTCGCGCAGCAACTTCAGCCGCGCGACTTGCGCGGCACCCTTGCCGTAGCCGGTGATGTCGGCGGCGCGTGCAGTCGAGCCCAACGCCGGCCGATGCGTCAACGCGATGTCGATGCGATCTTTGGGCATCGCCGACGGCGCGCGCTCCGGCCATTCGATCAGCACGAGAGTGGCATCCGGGAGCGGCGACAGCCCGATCTCCTCGAGCTCGCTCTCGTCCTCGACGCGGTAGAGATCGGCATGCATCACCGGAAACGGCGGCAGCTCGTAGCCCTGCACCAAAGTGAAGGTCGGGCTTGGCACCTCCAGCGCGTCGTCGCCGGCGAGGTAGCGGATCAGGCTGCGCGCCGCCGCGGTCTTGCCGGCACCGAGATCGCCGGTGAGGGTGATGACATCGCCGGGGCCGACCAGCAGCGCGAGGTCGGCCATCAATCGCGCGGTAGCCGTCTCGTTGTGAAGCGCGACGGAGAATGTGACGGGTTCAGTCATTCGGCGGCGTCGCGATGCGCCGCCTGGTCGGTCGGGAAGTCGCAGATCACGACCGTGCCCCGGCCGACGATCGAATCCACCCGCACCTTGCCGCCATGCAGCTCGACGAAGGATCGCACCAGCGACAGGCCGAGCCCGGCGCCGCGGTGACGCGAGCCCTGCGAGCGGCTTTCGAACCAGTTGAATACCTTGTCCTTCATGTCGGCAGGTATTCCAGGTCCCGAATCTGTCACGGTGAAGACCACGCTGCGCTCGGTGCGCCGCGCGCTGATGCCGACGGTGGAATCCTGTGGAGAAAACCCGACGGCGTTGGCGAGGAGGTTATAGAGCACCTGCACCACGCGCTTCTCGTCGCCGATGAAGCTGCCGATATCGGGCGCGATCTCGACCTTGAGGCGGATACGGTCGGTCGCGAGGCGGTCCTGGATGCCCTCGGCGGCAAGCTCGATGGTCTTGCTGACGTCGACCGGGCCGAGTTCCAGCTTCATCGCGCCGGCGTCGATCGTGGCGAGATCGAGGATGTTGTTGGTCAGCGCCAGCAGGGCGTTGGTCGATTTGGTGACGTAGTCGAGATATTCGGCCTGCTTCGGCGTCAGCGGCCCGGTCGAGGGATCGCTGAGGAAGTGCGCGAAACCGATGATGGTGGTGAGCGGCGAGCGCAGCTCGTAGGAGACGTGGTGGACGAAATCCACCTTCATCTGGTCCGCGGCCTCCAGCGCCTCGTTGCGTTCGCGCAGCGCACGCTCGACGTTCTCGGTGTCGGTGATGTCCTGGAACGTCAGCATGGTCGCGCCGTCATGCAGCGGCCGGATCATGCCGTCGAGCACGCTGCCGTCCTTGCGTTCCAGCTTCAGCGGAACGTCGGCGCGGCTCTCGATCGAGGTGACGGCCTCGCGGATCTGGCGCCAGACCGCGGGATCGTCGAACAGCTGGTGGCACCAGCCTTCGACGGTCTGGATATGCGGCTCGTCGCGCATGGCATCGCTCGACAGCTTCCACATCCGGACGAAGGCCGGGTTGAACAGTTGCGCCTTGCCGTTGCTGCCGAACACGGCGACGCCCTCGGCGAGGCTGTCCAGCGTCTCGCGCTGGACGCGGATCATGCCGTCGAAGCGGCGGGCGAGCTCGAGGCTCTCGGTGACGTCGTCGAACAGATAGGTGACGCCGCCTTCGGGGTTCGGCGTGGTGACAACCGAGAGCGCGCGGCCGTCGGGCAGATACCAGGTGTCCTTGGTGGTCTCGACCGCGCGATAGGCCTCGTGCAGTTTTGCTTTCCAGGCGCGGAAATCAGGCTGCTCCGGCAGCTTGCGCGCGGCGCGAAGCTGGTCGAGCACGCTGGAATCATCAGGATTGGCGTCGAGGAAGCTGCGGTCGAGGTCCCACAGCCGGCGATAGGAATCGTTGTAGAAGGCGAGCCGGCGCTGACCGTCGAACACGGCCACGCCGGAGGAGAGCTGGTCCAGCGTGCGGCGATGCGCCTCTGCCATCCGCACCAGCGCCGAGCTGAGTGCATCCGCCTCGCTGGCATCGATGGCGACGCCAACGCTGCCGCTGCCGACATTGACGGCGCGCACATCGTAGATTCGGCGCTCGCCGCTGATCACGATCGGCAGCCGCGCGTTGAAATTGGCCGCGTCCTTCAGTCCCCGCTCCATCGCGGTGCGGTCGGCGCTGTCGAGCAGCTCGAGCTTGCGCTCCTGCGCGTCGGTGACGTTGTTCGCCTCGGTGGCACGGACATAGGCCGGGTTGGCGTAGGTCAGTGCGCCGTTCTCGCCCTTGGCCCAGATTGGCCAGGGCGCGGCGGCGGCAAAGCCGCGCAGCATCTCGGTCTCGTCGGAGAGCGCATTGTAGCGCAGATTGGTCTCGGCCAGATCGCGGCGGAGCCCAGAGAGTTCGCGAATCCGGACAATGGCCTGGCCGCCGATAGCGCGGCCGATGGCCTCCAGCGTGTGGCCATGCGCGGTGGTCAGCGTCAGCTGGAACCCGTCGCCGCGGTCGCGCAGTGCATCGACCGCATGATCCATCTGCAGCGCGGGTTCCGGCGGCAGCCAGGTTCCGAATGCGAGCACGCGTTGCGGCGAGGAGTCGCGCGGCAGCACCATGGAGATGTCGCCGGAGATCTGCGCGCGATTGTCGCCGGCCGGCCAGGAGATCAGGATTTGCGGCTCGGCGAACAGCAGCGCGCCGAAACGGTCGGCCTGGAGCTGCAGTTCCCCGATTCGGGCGCGCAGCTGCGCCTCGTTCTTGGCCGTGCGCACGCGCGTGCGCATCAACAGGATCGCGGCCATCACCGAGAAGCCGAGCAGGGCCAGCGCGGTGGCGAGCACCGCGAGTTCCTGCCGGTTGAAATCCAGCATGATGGAGAGGGTGTCGATGATGTCGGCGGCCTCGGCCGGCGCAGCCGGCAGCAGCGCTGCAAGAGCGCCTCCCAACAAGCCGTTGCGCACGAGCGATGTGCACGACAGCAGCGTCCGACGCATCGACACGATCACGCCTGACATAGTTGCCCCAAGATCGCACGGATTTGCGCGCGGCGACCCCCGCCGCGCGCGAATCAAACGACAATACCCTCACCGCGACTCCGCCGGTAAGAGTCCAGATCGTGAACGTAAACGCGGCCCCCTAAAAATGCCGGGCGCGATGTTCCCGCTCACGTCGTTCTTCGGGGTGATTCGGCTGGGATCGCCGTGTGTTAGCGCGTAACGCGGATGCTCGCGCCGCGCGAAAGGTGCGCTCCCTCCCCCGCTTGCGGGGGAGGGTCGGGGAGAGGGTGTCTCCGCGACGAAGGCTCCCCCAGAGGTGAAAACCCTCACCCGCGCCTTCGGCGCGACCTCTCCCGCAGGCGGGAGAGGTGTACCCACGCACAGCTCGGCTAGCGGCCGGTCGAGCCGAAGCCGCCGGCGCCGCGATCGGTGGTCGACAAGGTGGTCACGGGAACCAGCGCGGCTTGCACCACGGGCGCGATCACCATTTGGGCGATTCGCTCGCCGCGCTTGATCACGAAGACGGTTTGGCTGTGATTGATCAGGATCACCTTGATCTCGCCGCGGTAGTCCGCGTCGATCGTGCCCGGCGAGTTCAGCACGGTGACGCCGTGCTTGGCGGCAAGACCCGAGCGCGGTCGCACCTGCGCCTCGTGCCCGGGCGGCAATGCGATCGCAAGCCCCGTCGGCACCAGCGCATATTGGCCGGGTGCCAGCGTGAGGGGTTCGTTGTCAGGAACGGCGGCCATCAGGTCGAGGCCGGCGGCCTCCGCCGTCTGATAGGCCGGCATTGGCAGGCCGTCCGCATGGGCGAGGCGTTGCAGTTCGACAGTGACCTTCGTGCTCAAGATGCCGGCTCCCGGGATTTGTCGCTCACGCTTTTTGCGACATGCGCGACCAGTTCGATGGCGACCTGTTCCTTGGTCATCACCGGCCAGGAATCAACTGCAATCTCGCCGTTCTTCTCGCCGTCCTTGCGGCTGATCAAATGCACGGTGTTGCGGTCGCCGCCCATCACGCCGGTCGCCGGCGAGACGTCGTTGGCGACGATCCAGTCGCAGCCCTTGCGCGCGAGTTTTGATTTGGCATTGTCGATGAGGTGCTCGGTCTCGGCGGCAAAGCCGATCACCAGCGGCGGGCGCTTGTCGGTCAGCTTCGAGATGGTGGCGAGGATGTCCGGGTTCTCGACCAGCTGTAGCGGCGGCATGCCGGCCGAGGTCTTCTTCAGCTTCTGCTCCCCTTCATTGGCGACGCGCCAGTCGGCGACGGCGGCGGCGAAGATCGCGATGTCGGCGGGGAGCGAGGCCTGCACCTGCTCCAGCATCTGCCGCGCCGATTCGACATGCTTCACCGTCACGCCCTGGGGATCGCTGAGCTCGACGGGGCCGCTCACCAGAATCACCTCGGCGCCGGCGGCCTGCGCGGCGGCGGCAATGGCAAAGCCCTGCTTGCCGGAGGAGCGGTTGGCGATGTAGCGCACCGGATCGATCGGCTCGTGCGTGGGGCCGGCGGTGATCAGCACGCGCTTGCCGGCAAGCGGCTTCGGCACCGGCGGCCGCAGCAGCCGCTCGGCGGCTGTGGCGATCTCGATCGCTTCGGACATACGGCCGGTTCCGGCCTCACCGGCTTCCGCCATCTCGCCCGAATTGGGCCCGATCAGCACCACGCCGTCACGCTGGAGCAAGCCGACGTTGCGGCGCGTCGCCGCATTGTTCCACATCAGCGGGTTCATTGCCGGCGCCAGCAGCACCTTGCGGTTGGTCGCGAGCAGGATGGCGCTGGCGAGATCGTCGGCATGGCCGTTCGCCATCTTCGCCATCAGATCGGCGGTGGCGGGCGCCACCACGATCAGATCGCAGTCGCGCGCGAGGCGAATATGGCCGGCGTCGAACTCGCTCTGGGGGTCGAACAGGTCGGTATAGACGCGTTCATGCGAGAGTGCGCTCACGGCCAGCGGCGTGACGAATTGCTGCGCCGCCTTGGTCAGCACGCAGCGGACCTCGACGCGGCGCTCCTTCAGCCTCCGGATCAGGTCGAGGGATTTGTAGGCGGCGATGCCGCCGCCGATGATCAGGGTGACACTGGCCTCGGGAAGGGCGCCGGTGCGCTGGGGCGTGATGGCGGTGGAGGCGGCCGGCGGCGCCGAAAACGGCGTCAGCGGCTCCTCGCGGCCCTCGATCAGCTCCCGCAGGATGACCCGGACCTCTTCCTCGACCGATCTGCGGTTCTTGGCCGAGCGCAGCCGCAGGTAGGTTTTGACGTTGTCGTCCAGTTTGCGGATGGTCAGGCTTGCCATGACGCCCTCCAGCACAGAATGATAGCGATGCTATCACCTACATGATTGCAATGCAATCATAGATTCCGGACGGCGATCAGGATGCCGATGAAGGTCGCGGCAATGATCCAGAGCGCGACGGTGCGCCAGCGGTTCTTGCGGCCCTCGCTGCGGCCCATCGCGGCGATGCTTTCCGGCGACAGCCTGATGCCCTCCCGCGTCATGGTCTCGAGTTGCTCCAGCACCTTCACCGACCGCTCGGCGATCTCCGGCAGGCGCATCAGCACGCGCGCGATGTCTCCGGTCCCGGCGAGCGCCCCTTGCACCCGTCCGATCGGGCCCAGATTGCGCTCGATCCATTCGCGCACCACGGGGTCGGCGATCTTCCAGATATCGAGCTTGGGATCGAAGCCGCGCGCCACGCCTTCGACCACCACCATGGTCTTCTGCAGCAGGATCAGCTCCGGCCGCGTCGTCATGTCGAACAGGCCGGTGACCTCGAGCAGCAACGTCAGCAGCCGCGCCATCGAGATCTCTTCCGCCGTGCGGTTGTGAATCGGCTCGCCGATGGCGCGGATCGCCTGCGCGAAATTCTCGACCGAGTGATGCGCGGGCACGTAGCCCGCCTCGAAATGCACCTCGGCGACCCGGCGATAATCGCGGGTGATGAAGCCGAGCAGGATTTCGGCGAGGAAGCGCCGCTCCTTCATGCCGAGCCGGCCCATGATGCCGAAATCGACCGCGACGAGACGGCCGGCGTCGTCCAGGAACAGATTGCCCGGATGCATGTCGGCATGGAAGAAGCCGTCGCGCAGCGCGTGGCGCAGGAAGCTCTGGATCACCTTGCGGCCAAGATCGGGCAGATCGACCTGTGCCTCCGCCAGGCGCTTGTGGTCGTTCAGCGCGATGCCGTCGATCCACTCCATCGTCAACACGTTGTGCGTGGTGCGATCCCAGTCGACTGTCGGCACGCGGAAGTCAGGGTCGTCGCGCGTGTTCTCCGCCATCTCCGACAGCGCAGCCGCCTCCAGCCGCAGGTCCATCTCCATGGCGACCGAGCGCGACATGGTGTTGATGACCTCGATGAGGCGCAGCCGCCGTGCTTCCGCCGAGTAGGTCTCGGCCTTGTGGGCGACGAAGAAGAAGTCGGAGAGATCGCGGCGGAAGCGCGCGGCCACGTTCGGCCTGAGCACCTTGACCGCGACCGATGTGCGGATCCCGTCGCGCAAGACTTCGCCGCGATGCACCTGCGCGATCGAGGCGGCCGCGACGGGGGGGCCGAAGCTCACGAACACGTCCTTCAGCGGCCGCTCCAGCGACGTCGCGATGGCGAGCTCGGCTTCGTCCTGCGGAAACGGCGGCAGGCGGTCCTGGAGGCTTTCGAGGTCGCGGGCCATGATGACGCCGACGACGTCGGGGCGCGTCGCCAGGAACTGTCCGAGCTTGAGATAAGCGGGGCCCATTCGGGTGAGAGCCCGCGAGATCCGCGGGCCGTGCTTGGTGCCGCGGCGTTCGACCAGGCGCGCCAGCTTCAGCGCGAGCTGTCCCGGCGGCGGCACCAGGCTCGGATCGACCGAGCCGAACACGCCCTCGCGGGCAAACACGAACGCGGCGCGGATCAGGCGCGCAATGTGGTTGAAAGCAGAGATCACAAACGCCAGCCCGAATGCAGTGCGACGATGCCGCCGGACAATGTCTGCCAGCTGACGCGGGCAAAGCCGGCGTCGCGGATCATGTCGGCGAAGGCGTTGGGTTTTGGAAACTTGCGAATCGATTCGACGAGATATTGATAGGACTCGGCATCGCCCGTGATCATGCGGCCGAGCGGCGGGATCACCTTGAACGAGAACAGGTCATAAAGGCGATCGAGCCCCGGCATCTCGACGCTGGAGAATTCCAGGCAGAGGAAGCGGCTGCCGGGCTTCAGCACGCGATAGGCTTCTTGCAGCGCCAGATCGATCCGGGGCACGTTGCGAATGCCGAAAGCGATCGTATATGCGTCGAAGCTGCGATCGGCGAAGCCGAGCGCTTCGGCATTGCCTTCGACGAAATCGACCCGGGTTTCGAGATGCCGTTTGACGGCGCGCTCGCGGCCGACGGCCAGCATGTCGGTGTTGATGTCGCAGACGGTGGCATGGAAGCCGGCACCTGCGGCCTTGGCGGCGCGGAACGAGATGTCGCCGGTGCCGCCGGCCACGTCGAGCAGCGCGAACGGCCGGTCGCTCCTGGGCGGGTCGAGCGCCGTGATCATGATGTCCTTCCAGACCCGGTGCAGGCCGCCGGACATCAAATCGTTCATCAAATCATAGCGCGACGCCACGCTGTGAAACACATCGTTCACCAGCGTCTGCTTGTCCCCCAGGGGGACGTCCCTGAAGCCAAAATGCGTGGTTTCGCCCGGCCGATCCATTACTCTACTCCGCGTGGCGGACCATAGCCTGCCCGCCGCAATGGCGCTATCACACCGCCCTCATAAGGTGAATGCCTGACCATGCCTGAATTGCCCGAAGTCGAAACCGTCCGCCGCGGCCTTCAGCCCGTCATGGAGGGTGCGAAAATCCTCAATGCGGAGGCCCGCCGGCCCGATTTGCGCTTTCCGTTCCAGCCGGATTTCGTGGCCCGGCTCAAGGGCCAGGTCGTCACGGGGCTCGGCCGCCGCGCAAAATATCTCATGGCCGATCTGGCCTCCGGCGACGTGCTCTTGATGCATCTGGGCATGTCGGGCTCGTTCCGTGTCATCAAGCCGGACAACGACGTGCAGCCCGGCGAGTTTCACTATCCGAAGGCCAAGGACTCCGCGCACGACCACGTGCTGTTTCGGATGTCCTCCGGCGCCGACATCGTCTTCAACGATCCGCGCCGTTTCGGTTACATGAAAGTGATCGCGCGCAACGCGCTTGATGAAGAGCCGCTGCTGCGCGGGCTAGGCCCCGAGCCGCTCGGCAACGAGTTCGATGCCGCGATGCTGGCGCGCTCCTGCGCCGGCAAGACCACGAGCCTGAAGGCGGCGCTGCTCGACCAGCGCGTGGTCGCCGGGCTCGGCAACATCTATGTCTGCGAGGCTCTGCACCGCTCGCATCTGTCGCCGCGCCGGATCGCCGCGACGCTGTCGACCAAAGCCGGACAACGCAAAGGCGTTGCCGGGGGCGAGCCGACTGATCACGCCAAACGATTGGTCGGCGCGATCCACACCGTGCTGAACGACGCGATCAAGGCCGGCGGGTCCAGCCTGCGCGATCATCGCCAGACCTCGGGCGAGCTCGGCTATTTCCAGCACTCGTTCAAGGTCTATGACCGCGAAGGCGAGAAGTGCACGACGCCGCGCTGCGGCGGCACGATCAAGCGCTTCACCCAGAACGGTCGATCGACGTTCTGGTGCTCGAAATGTCAGAAGTGAGACGACTGCCGTAGCCCGGATGGAGCGCAGCGAAGCAATCCAGAATCTTTTCGCGGAAGAATTCTGGATTGCTTTGTCGCAAGGGCTCCTCGCAATGACGGGTGGATAGGGCATCCCGCAGAACGCGAAGCGAAGCAATCCGGCCGGGCTCCTGGCCGGATTGCTGCGTCGCTGGGGCCCTTCCGGATGGTGAAGGGCCGACTGCCGTCTGAGCGATCGCCCCGCTCAGGACGCCAGCGTCGTGGTCTCGTCCGCCGAAAGCTCGGTGGCGGCATGCAGCATGCCGTCCGCGCCCGACATGACTTGGTCGATCAGGACACCGGTTGTCGCAGCGAGATCGAGCCGGGCCTCAATCCAGCGCCAGAGGCCGCGGATCTCGTCCGCCGACTTTCCGTTCGGCGCGAATTCGCTGACGGCAAGGCCGCTCGCGAGCGAGTCCTGGTGATCGTTGCGCATCACGATCAGCGGGCGCGCGAGCACCTCGGCGAGATCAAGCGCGGCTTCCTCGGCGAGCGTGTTGGCGGCGTTGTCGATGCGCTGGCCGCGGATCGGCGTCTGGTTCAGCACGAAGCTGTAGGGCCGCTTCCAGGCGCGCGCGATGCTGAGCGTCGAGGTGGTTGCCTCGATATCGGCGACGCTCGGGCGGGCCGGGATCAGGCAGAGATCGGAATGACGGATCGCCGCGGTGGTCGCGGCGCTGAGGCCGGCGGCAGTGTCGACGATCGCGAGTTGCAGGCCGCTGTCGGCCAGCATCTTCAGGCGCGGCGCGATGTCGGCGGCATGGTAGATCGGCTCGACGACGAGATCATCGGCGGCACGGCGGCGCTGCCAGTTGGACAGGGTGCCCTGCGGGTCGGTCTCGATCAGGCGGACGGTGAAGCCGGCCTGCTTGGCCGCGAGTGCGAGGCCGATGGCGAGCGTGCTCTTGCCACTGCCACCCTTTTGGGTGGCCATTACGATCGTGTGCATTTGAAGATCAATCCTTTGGAGTGCTTGGGTCAGGAATACGCCACGCGAACGTGCATCGATCTCGATGCTGAGCTCTTCTCGCTCAGGACGTGCCGGCCCGATCCAAAGGGGATCGCGGAGGTCCGAATCAGCAGTAGCGATGATGGCGGAATAGGGAATGCCAGCTAATCCGTACCATTACTGGACCCGTAGTGGTACGTGTGACGATGCTCGCGGCGTAGTTGATTGGTGCCCCGGACGCAGCGGAGCGGCATGTCATGCCGCACCGCGTCCGGGACACGAGAGCGTGGCGATTTTGGCTGCCCTACTTCCGCACGCAGATCACGCGGACGACGGCGGCTTTCGCATCCGTCGACGTTCCATTCGCCGCGACACCGTTCGCCTTCAGGAAATCACGCACCGCGTCCGCGGATACCATCACGGCCTGCGATGCCGGCACCGATGTCGCGGGTCCCGCCACCATTGCCGGCTTCAACAGCGCAATGCCGGCGAACCTGCCGTCGCCGTCGATCGCCGGACCACCGGAAAACCCGACTGCCGGCGGCGGGGACAGCATGGAATCGCTGCTCCGGACCGGCGCCAGTGCGGCTTTGACGATCGACACGCCGCCCGCGCCGCCCTGACTCTGCGGATCGGCGATGCCGACGACATCCACGTTCGTCTTTGTCGCACCGCCAGCAAGGCTGAACGGCTTCAGGCCGCGTGCGCCGTAGATGTGCAACAGCGCGAGACCGCGCTCCTTGTCATCGGTGAGACGGTCGGCACTGCCATGGCCGGCGATCGTGATCGCGAGGCAGCCGTCGGTGACGAGGCGGTCGGTGACGATCGCGCCGTCGTCACTGACGACGATGCCGGTGCCGTACTCGACGGTCTTGCGCGGCGGCGGCCCGGCCTGCGGCCCGAGCGGAAATGCATTGAAGGCGCTCGACATCGCGATCACGACCGGCTCGACCGTGTTTTCGGTCGCCTGGTCGTAGAGGATCGTCAGGGTGCGGACCTCGTCGCCTTTGAAGCTGCCGCGGACGTAAAACTTCTTCAGACCCTGCAAGCCCGACAGCACGAAGAAGTCGGGTTTCACCACGGTGTAGTCGACCTTGCGACCGGACGGCTCTTTCTCCAGCTCCGCGAGTTTCGCCGTTGTCGGGTTTGCCTCCTTGCGGCGGCTGAGCAGCACCTGAACCGTTCCGGTTGGCGAGGTCCATTTCGAGCCATTGGCGTCGCTCGCCTGCTGCGGCACCAGTTTTGAGGGGATGCCAAGCCGGGCGCCGCTGGTCGGCTCCGTCACGATCTTCCAGCCGACGCTGTCCTGCTTCTTTCGCGCCGTCTCGGCGAGCGCGGCGCGCTCCTGCGGGTTGAGCACGCCGGTCGGCTTGCCGCCCTTGGCCTTCTGGTATTCCTTGATGGCGTTGACCATGCGTTCGCTGACGTCGCCGGTGATGGCGCCATTATACTGGCCGACCCAGGCGAGGTCGGACTGCAGCGACAGCCGCTCTGCTTTTGCCATGGCATCGGCCGTCGCCGACGGCGTCTGCATTGCGGGAGGCTTGACCGGAACGGTCTGAACCGTTTTCGGGGTGGTGCCCGGGATTTGTGGCGCCGTCATCTGGGCGTTCGCGCCTGTGGCAGCCGCAAACATCAAGGTTGCCGCAAGCATCGATCTCATGACAAATCCAACCAGCCCATTGAACGCAATGCCATTGAAGCACATCTCGTTGGTCGCGAACAATGTTGGGGTGGTTCAGGCCGGTGGTCGAGCCGCAGCCAAGTCCTCAGACTGAGGAGCGGCCGCAAGGCCGCGTCTCTAAGGACGGCCCCGGGCGAGATCGGGGCCTGCATGGTTCGAGACGGCGCTTCGCGCCTCCTCACCGTGAGGGGAGGGAGTTGGAAGGACGACGATGCTGAGCCCGGACGAACTCGAACGTTATGCCCGTCATATCGTGCTGCGCGATGTCGGTGGTCCCGGTCAGGCCGCGCTGAAGCGGGCGTCTGTGCTGGTGATCGGGGCTGGCGGCCTTGGTGCGCCCGCTCTGATGTATCTGGCCGCTGCTGGCGTCGGGACGCTCGGTGTGGTCGACGACGACGTGGTGTCGCTGTCCAACCTTCAGCGCCAGGTGATCCATACGACGCCCGATATCGGCCGGCACAAGGTCGAGAGCGCGGCGGAGAGGATCGCGGCGCTCAATCCGCATGTCCGCTTCGTCGGCCATGCCACCTGGCTGAATGCCGACAATGCGCTCAGCCTGATCGGCGACTACGATCTCGTGCTCGACGGCTCCGACAATTTCTCGACGCGCTATCTGGTCTCGGACGCCTGCTTCTTCGCGAAGAGGCCGCTGATTACCGCCGCGCTCGGCACCTTCGACGGCTCGCTGACCACCATCCGCGCGCATGAGACGAACGAGCAGGGCGAATTCAACCCGACCTATCGCTGCCTGTTTCCGGAGGCGCCGCCGCCGGGCACCGTACCGGCCTGCGCGGAAGCCGGCGTCATGGGCGCGCTGGCGGGCGTGCTCGGCTCGATGATGGCACTGGAGGCAATCCGCGAGATCGTCGGTTTCGGCGACGGCCTGATCGGCCGCCTCCTGATGATCGATGCGCGCGCAATGCGCTTCGAAACGCTGCGCTACGGGCGCGATCCGGCCAACCCGCTCAACGGCGACGGGCCTGTGGTCACCGACCTCAACGCCCATCGCACCTGATTGCCGCGGTTACGCCGTGGCCGGGTTCTCGCTGTCGAGATGCGCCATCTGCTCGGCGGCGTAGCGCGTTCCGGATGCGACATCCGGCGGGAACGCTTTTGCCAGCGCAGCGAGATGGGCCTGTGTCAGCGTGAACCGGGTCGCGCCGAGCGCCTCGTTGAGACGGTTGCGAGTTCTCGCGCCGACCAGCGGCACGATTTCCTTACCCTGCGCCGCCACCCAGGCGATCGCGACCTGCGCCGGCGTTGCTCCGACGTCGTTCGCAACCGCGCGAAGCGATTCGACGAGCGCGAGATTGGCATCAAGGTTCGCGCCCTGGAAACGCGGCGTCATCAGCCGATAGTCTCTGCCGGCTTTGCCGCTGTCCCTGGTCCAGTGGCCGCTGATCAGGCCGCGCGCCAAGACGCCATAAGCCGTGATGCCGATGCCGAGCTCGCGGCAGGTCTTGAGGATATCGCGTTCGATGCCACGCTCGATCAGCGAATATTCGATCTGGAGATCAGCGATCGGATGCACGGCGTGCGCGCGGCGGATAGTGTCGGAGCCGACCTCTGACAGGCCGATATGCCTGATGTAGCCGGCCTTCACGAGATCCGCGAGGCAGCCGATGGTCTCCTCGATGGGAATGCTGGGGTCGAGCCGCGCGGGGCGATAGATGTCGATATAATCGGTGCCTAGGCGTTGCAGTGAATAGGCGAGGAAGTTTTTGGTCGCGGCTGGCCTCGTGTCCATGCCGGCGAACTCGCCGGCGGGACCCCGCAGCGCGCCGAACTTCACGCTGATCTGCACCTTGTCGCGTGCGACGTCCTTCACGGCATCGCGCACCAGCATCTCGTTGTGGCCCATGGCGTAGAAGTCGCCGGTATCCAACAAGGTGATGCCGGCATCGATCGCCGCCTGCACCGTGGCGATGGCCTCGCCGCGATCGGCGGGGCCATAGAGATCCGACATACCCATGCAGCCGAGGCCGAGGGCCGAGACGGTGGGACCGGTTGAACCGAGTTTACGCTGTTCCATGATGGCTCTCCTCGAAAGGCGGCTGCTGCGCCGCGTGACGAGGCCAGATTGCGCTTGCTCGATTGCGCCGATAAGCTGGACAATCCGGAATAGCTTGTTCACATTAGAGGACAATGCCGGAGCCCGATTTGCGCGATCTCGATGTCTTCGTGGCGGTCGCCCGCACCCGCAATTTCCGGCGTGCGGCGGGCGAAATTCGTGTGTCCGTGTCGAGCCTTAGCCAGCGGCTGCGAGACCTGGAGGAGCGCCTCGGCGTCCGGTTGATGAACCGCACCACCCGCAGCGTCGCCCTGACCGAGGCGGGCGAACTGTTGCTGTCGCGGGTGGCGCCGGCGCTGCGCGATGTCGGCGATGCGCTC
>NZ_JALBHA010000919.1:0-1177 GCF_023006445.1 Bradyrhizobium sp. SHOUNA76 | reverse complement strand
GGCCGCGCCAGCGCAATGCCTGAAGGCGAGAAGCTCGCCGCATTCGCCGCAACCGGCGCGGTGCTCGCGATCCATCTGTCGATCCATCTGCTCGACAACGTCGTCGCCGAGCTCACGCCGCATTATGGCGAGGACTGCCCGGTCGCGATCGTCTGGCGCGCGAGCTGGCCGGACCAGCGCATTGTCCGCGCCACGCTCGGCACACTCGATGCCGCCGTCGGCACGGAAATGGAGCGCACCGCGCTGATCCTGGTCGGCAAGACGCTTGGCGCTGCGGATTTCGACGAGAGCCGGCTCTATGCCGCCGACTATGACCGTCGCTATCGGCCGGTTGGCACTGAACCGCGCTTTCCGGAGGCGTCGTGATGGCAGCAAGCCTCGTCATTTCCGCACCGGCCTCCGGCGTCGGCAAGACCACACTGACGCTGGCGCTCGCGCGCGCCTGGCGCAATCGTGGCCTGAACGTACAGTGCTTCAAGAGCGGCCCTGACTACATCGATCCCGCCTTCCACGCCGCCGCCACGGGACGGGCCTCCGTCAACGTCGATAGCTGGGCGATGGACCGCGGGACAATCGCGCATCTCGTCAGCCGCGGCGCGGATGCCGATGTCGTGCTTGCCGAGGGCTCGATGGGCCTGTTCGACGGCGTCGCCGCGCGCGGCGTCTCCGGCACCGGTGCCACCGCCGATATCGCGGAGATGCTGGGCTGGCCGGTGGTTCTGGTGATCGACCCCTCAGGTCAAGCACAAACGGCGGCGGCGATCGCCGCAGGCCTTCGCGATTATCGCCCCGGCGTGAGGCTTGCGGGCGTCGTGCTCAATCGCGTCGCCAGCCCGCGCCATGAAGACCTCGTGCGGCGCGCGCTGAACGACGCCGGCATTGCGGTGTTCGGCGCGCTGCCGCGCCATGCCGAGATCAGACTGCCGAAGCGGCATCTCGGCCTCGTCCAGGCCGAAGAGCAGGCGGAGATCGGCAAGCTGATCGACGAGGCCGCGCGCTTCGTTGCCGAGCACGTCGATCTCGACGCGGTGCTGCGCTTCGCTGCCAACTGGTCGCCGCAGCCGGCGGCGAGTGGCTTCAACGTGGCGCCGCCCGGCCAGCGCATTGCGCTGGCCCGTGATGCCGCATTCTCCTTCGTCTATCCGCATATGCTCGAGGCCTGGCGCGCGGCGGGCGC
>NZ_JALBHA010000918.1:0-1186 GCF_023006445.1 Bradyrhizobium sp. SHOUNA76 | reverse complement strand
TGCGCTGCTGCGCGCGCGGATCGAGGCCGCCGACCGGACCGGCGTCGTCGTCGATCTCAGGGACGCCGAGGTGGCGCGACTCGAGATTCTCAACGACGCGCTCGATCCGCTGTTCGCGCAGGTGCCTGATCAGATCGACCTGTTCGACCGCGGCATCAGCCAGGGCGATACGCCGAGACTGTGGATCGACGTTGTCGCGCACATCGTGATGGGGCGCGACAAGCGCATGTACCGCTTCGTCCAGGACACCCGCTTCGGCCGCATCGTGCTCGCCGAATCGCACGACACCGCCGTGATCGTCGAGGCCGTCACCGACTATGTCGCGCGCCGCATGGTCGAGCGCGAGCACGCGATGGTGGTCCCGCCCGAATCGAAGCCCGAGGTCGCGCCGCCGCGACGCTCGCGCTTCTGGCCCTTCGTGTTCGGCTTCCTCCTCGGTGCCGCCGCGCTGTTCGGGGTTGCCGTGGTGGCGGCGTTGCGGAGCTGGTGAATCTCTCTCTCGGACGTCATTCCGGGGCATGAGAAGCATGAACCCGGAATCTCGAGATTCCGGATTCGATGCTGCCGCATCGCTCCGGAATGACGGCATGGGCTCAAACCAGCCTCACATGCTTGATCTGCCCGATCTGAAATCCGGCTCCCAGGCTCCGCACCGTTTGCTCACAGCGCCAGCCGGCATTGTCCTTCTCGATCGTGAACAGATTATACGCCGCCGCCGGGTAGTGCCCGTGCGCGAGCGCGGAGGCCGAGGGCACGCCGAGCGCGGGAATGTTGCCGTTCGGCCCCTCGAACCACATCGTCGAATGAATGTGATCGTGCCCGTGCAGGATCAGCTCGACGCCATGGCGCTTGAGCAGCGCCAGCAGCGCGGCCGAATCTGTCATTCGCTTCTGCCGCGCGCCGGACTTCAGCGGATGATGCACCAGCAGCACGCGGAACACGTCTTCAGTCGCGAGCCGTTCGAGCACTGCTGCGAGCGAGGCGAGCTGATCGCGCCCGAGCGTGCCCGTCGCCATCAGCGGCAGGGTTGGCACCGCCGTCGACAGGCTGATCAACGCGAGCGGCCCGCGCCGGCGCACGGAGGGAAAACCGATGCTGCCGTCGTCGCCCGCAAGATAGGGGCCAAACGTCTCGCCGAAGCGATGCGAGGTGGCGCGAACATAGGCGTCGTGATTGCCGGGAATCG
>NZ_JALBHA010000917.1:0-1194 GCF_023006445.1 Bradyrhizobium sp. SHOUNA76 | reverse complement strand
CTCTCCCAGCCGCTCAACTCGCAGCTCATCGCCGACGACGAGGACGAGGACGATGCGGTCGAGTCAACACCGTCTGGCTGGTCTTCGTTACACCGAAGACGATCGATGTCGAGTCGATCCGCGCCAGGGGCGGCGCGATGATCGGCGAGGTCGGCCGCGTCCCGCTGGAGAAGGGACAGGCGCTGCGCATCCGTCTCACCCGCCCGCTGGTCTACTCGCTGGCGAGCGAAGAGGTCGGCAAGGAGACCAATTGGCTCTTGACGCTGGCCGACAAGATCCAGACGACGCCGCTGCCGCTGATGATGTCGCGTAACATCACCGACCCCGCGCTCGCCAACATCGCGATCCACTTTGCCAATCCGGGCGTCCTGCACAAGCTCACCGATCCCGACGCCGGCGACACGCTCTATGTCGTCACCGGGCAGCGGCCGGTGCGCGGCTTCATCAAGCGGCAGGACCTCGTCGATCTCTCGCTGCTGGAATCCGCGCACGGCATCGCGGTCCGGCCGAACTCCGACGAGGTCGGCGTCGAGGTCGGCTCCGACAAGGTGATCCTCGGCAAGAAGGGCGGATTGACGCTGTCGCCGGTCGACATCTCGGCCGAGCGCGCCCCGACCGCGGTGCGCCCGGTCTTCAGCCCCGAAGGCTGGCGCAAGGGCCAGTCGGAAAATTTCGTGACGCGCCAAAACGAGCTGATGACGGCGATCTCCAACGTCGAACCGGCGCTGCGCTCGCTGCCGCGGCTCGATCTTGCGCAGTTCTACATGTCGCGCGCGATGTATCACGAGGCCAAGGCCGTGACCGAATTGATGTTGAGCGATCCGCTCAACAAGGAGGAGAGCGGCGCGTTGATCATGCATGCGATCGCCAGCATCCTGATCGGCCGGCCGGCGCAGGGTCTGAAGGACCTCGCCAATCCCGTGATCGGCAACAGCCACGACTCCCAGCTCTGGAAGGCGCTCGCCTATGCGCGCCAGGGCAAATGGGCGGACGCGCGCGAGAAGTTCAAGAACGTCGAATTCGCCATTGCCTCGCTGCCCCTCGACATCCAGCGCATCGTGACGATGGACGCGATGCGCGCTTCGCTCGAGGTGAAGGATTATGCCGGCGCCTCCAAGCGCCGCAGCGAACTCGAAGTGGTGGGTGTCCCGCCCGAGGCAGCGCCCGGCTTCGCCGTGCTGCGCGGCCGGCTCG
>NZ_JALBHA010000916.1:0-1203 GCF_023006445.1 Bradyrhizobium sp. SHOUNA76 | reverse complement strand
CAGGCCGCCGAACGGGTGCTCGAACGCGATGGGCTCGCCGGTCTCACCTTGCGCGCGGTGGCACGCGAGGCGGGCGTCTCGCACGCCGCGCCGACCCATCATTTCGGTGACCTCACCGGGCTCCTCAGCGAACTCGCGGCCGTCGGTTTCCGTCAGTTCAACGCCGCGATGTCCTCGTCCTCGGACGCCGCCACCACGCCGCTCGAATGCGCACTGGCGCGGCCGAAAGCCTATGTCGCCTATGCGCAGGCTCATCCCGGCATGTACGGCATCATGTTCCGCACCGAGCGGCTCGATTATTCGAGACCCTCGCTGCACGAGGCGGCTGAAGCCTCCTTCGCCGGGCTTGCCAACGCCGTCGGCATGATGCGGCAGGAGCAGATCAGCGGCGACGCGCTAACGCTGAACCAGGGCGCCGCGATCGCGCGCGCCTGGTCGATGGTGCACGGCTTCACCACGCTGCTGCTGGACGGACGGCTCAAGGACATCCTCGGGCGTCTGCCCGAGGGAACGACGGCCGAACGGTTGCTCGAGGCGATGCTGACCGCGCCCATCAGCGGAAAAGTGCCGGGGCCCTGATCATCTAGACAACGCAACCCTTGCCGTGATCAGGCGTTGACGCGCCATGGCAAAAACATCGCGCGCTCCCTGGAAACGCTCGAATCCTCGCAAACGGGCCGGCAAGGCCTCCAAGCATCTCAGTCCCGCGCAGAAATCGGCGGCGAAAGCGCGCGCCCGCCGCGCCGGCCGCCGCTATCCCAATCTCGTGGACAACATGCGCGTGGCAACGAAGAAGAAGTCCTCCAAGAAGACTTCCAAGTCAAAATCGTCGAAAGCAAAGTCGGCGAAGAAATCTGCGAAGAAGGCCCGCAAGCGCACCGCAAAGAAGACGGCAAAGTCATCACGCAAGCGCGGCGCATCCGCGCGCGAAAGGGACCCGCGCGGCGGCCTGACCGCGGCGGGCCGCAAGGCATTTGCGCGCAAGCAGGGCGCAAATTTGCGGCCGGGCGTTACCAAGAAGGAATCGGAGATGACTCCGCAGGAGATGCGGCGGAAAGGAAGCTGGGCCGTGCGCTTCTATGGCCGCGCGAAACTGCCGCCGCTGGTCGATGCGAAGGGCCGGCCGACCCGCCACGCATTGTCGGCGCATGCTTGGGGCGAACCTGTCCCGAAGACGGTGGCCGCGGCACGGCGCATCGCTGC
>NZ_JALBHA010000915.1:0-1203 GCF_023006445.1 Bradyrhizobium sp. SHOUNA76 | reverse complement strand
CGCCACCTTGCGACGGCTATCGGTATTCGCCGGGCCGTTCGCGCCGGAAGCGGCCGCCGCGGTTGCGTCCGGCGACGGCCTCAGCACCTCGGAGACGCTGGAGGCGATCGACAGCCTGGTCACCAAGTCACTGATCTCGCCATCCGGTTCGCGAGCGCTGCGCTATCGCCTGCTCGACACCACGCGCGCCTACGCGCTCGGCAAGCTGAACGAGCTCGGCGAAAACAGGCAGTTCGCGCGGCGCCATGCGGAGCATTTTCGCGACTTCTTCGAGCGCGCGGGGGCCGACACATCGACGCCGCTTCCCGAATGGCTGAGCACCTATGGTGGGGAGCTCGACAATGTGCGCGCGGCGCTGGACTGGGCCTTCGCGCCCGACGGTGACGCGAGGCTCGGCATCGCGCTGACGGGGACGGCGGTCGCCCTGTGGCTGCGTCTTTCGCTGTTCGCCGAATGCCGCGAGCGCTGCAGAACGGCACTGGCAGCGCTCGGAGACGACCGCGACGACGACCGCATCCGCATGCAGCTGCTGTCGGCACTCGGCTGGTCGCTGATGTATGGCGAGGGCCGTGGGCGCCAGGCGCGCCCGATCCTCGAGACGACGCTCGAACTGGCTGAGAGCCTCGACGACAAGGATTTCCGGCTGCGCGCACTCTGGGGCCTGTGCATCGACCAGTTCAACAACGGACAGTTCGGCAAGGCCCGTGCACTCGCCGATCGCTTTGCCGACGCCGCGGTGAATTCATCAGATAATACCGATCTCATGCTGGGTGACCGCCTGATGGCGGTCGCGCTGCATTATCTGGGAGACCAGAACGATGCGCGGCAGCGCATCGATCGGGTGAACGCCTCGCTGCATGTGCTGGTGGAGAAGCCGAAAATCTTCCCGCTCGATCTCAGGATATCGACGCAATATTTCCGGGCCCGCATTCTCTGGCTTCAGGGCCTCGCCGATCAGGCCCGGGCGCTCGCTGCCAAGAACATTGAAGAAGGCCGTGCCAACGGCCACGCGCTGACCTTCTGTAGCGTGCTGGGGCAGGCCGCCTGCCCGATCGCGTTCTGGTCCGGCGATTTCGACGCCGCCGAGCGCCACGGCGCCGAGCTGCTCGAACACACCGAGCGCCACGCAATCCGGCCGTGGGGCCTGTGGGCACGGGCCTTCAACGCCGCGGTCATTGCCAGGCGCGGGGACGTCGCAACGGG
>NZ_JALBHA010000914.1:0-1215 GCF_023006445.1 Bradyrhizobium sp. SHOUNA76 | reverse complement strand
CGGCCTCGCTGAGCTTCACCCTGGACACGACGGCACCCGCGGTCGCCATCACCAGCGCGGGCGGACCGGTCAACCAGGCCAGCCAGACCATCACCGGCACGGTGGGCGTCGCCGATGCCGGCGCCACCGTCACCATTCTGGACGGCACCACGACGATTGGCAGCGCCATCGTGCAGGGCAACGGCAGCTGGAGCACAACGGTCACGCTCAGCAGCGGCCCGAACTCCCTGACGGCGCGGGTGAGCGATGCCGCCGGCAACATCGCGACCAGCGGCGCGGTGGTCTATACGCTCAGCACCACCGGCCCGACGGTGACCGAGAGTCTCGTCTCCGACACCGGCACCTCAGTCACCGACCATGTCACCGCCAATCCGGCGCTGAGCGGCACCGGCCTTGCCAACACCGTGGTGCACTTCACCATCGACGGTAGCCCGATCGCGGCGACAGTGACCACCGATGCGCAAGGCGCCTGGTCGTTTACGCCGAGCGGGCTGGCCGACGGATCGCACACCATTGTGGCGAGCCAGACCGACACTTTTGGCAACACCGGCAGCGCATCGCTGAACTTCACCCTGGACACCACGGCACCGACGGTTGCGATTACCAGCACCGGCGGACCGGTCAACCAGGCGAGCCAGACCATCACCGGCACGGTGGGCGTCGCCGATGCCGGCACCACCGTCACCATCCTGGACGGCGCTACCACGATCGGCACCGCCATCGTGCAGGGCAACGGCAGCTGGAGTACCACGGTCACGCTGAACCAGGGCGGTAACTCCCTGACCGCACGGGTCAGCGATGCGGCCGGCAACACCGCGACCAGCGGCGCCGTGGTCTACACCCTCAGCACCACCGGCCCGACGGTGACCGAGAGTCTCGTCTCCGACACCGGTACCTCAGTCACCGACCATGTCACCGCCAACCCAGCGCTGAACGGCAGCGGCCTTGCCAACACCGTGGTGCACTTCACCATCGACGGCAGCCCGATCGCGACGACGGTGACCACCGATGCACAAGGGGCGTGGTCGTTTACGCCGACCGGGCTGGCCGACGGATTACACACCATCGTGGCGAGCCAAACTGACACTTTTGGCAACACCGGCTCGGCCTCGCTGAGCTTCACCCTGGACACGACGGCACCCGCGGTCGCCATCACCAGCGCGGGCGGACCGGTCAACCAGGCCAGCCAGACCATCACCGGCACGGTGGGCGTCG
>NZ_JALBHA010000913.1:0-1219 GCF_023006445.1 Bradyrhizobium sp. SHOUNA76 | reverse complement strand
GGCTGAGGCCGAGCGTTGCCATGTCTTCCGCGATCTCGCGGCCGGCGGTGCCCTGCCCCGCGATCACGAATGGATCGTCGTAAGGCCTGACCAGCGTCGCGCCGCGCTTCTCGGCGATGCCGCGCGAGATCGCCTCGCGGTCGTCCTTGTCGCGGTCGTACAGCACGACCTCAGCGCCGTACGACTTGGTGCGCTCGCGCTTGGACAGCGGCGCATCCGCAGGCATCACGATGGTCGCCTGCATGTCAAGGATCTTCGCCGCCGCCGCCACGCCTTGGGCGTGGTTGCCGGACGAGAACGCGACGACGCCGCCGGCGCGCTTGTCCTGCGGGATCGAGAACACCTTGTTGAAGGCACCGCGGAACTTGAAGGAGCCGGTGCGCTGGAGCATCTCCGGCTTCAAAAATACCTTCGCACCGACGCGCTCGTTGAGCACGGGAAAGGACAATAGCGGGGTGCGGATGGCGTAGGGCGCGATCACGCGCGCCGCAGCATCGATGTCGGCAGGGCCGATCGGGAGGAGCTGTTCGGTCATGTCCGAGCTTATCGCGGCCGATGAGGCCCGGGCAAGACACCTGCGCGCGAGGATTTGCCCGCTCAGGCGACCCGGCGGGGCTGTTCCGCGCCGGTCCGACCCGGCAGCACCGCGCCGACCCCCAAAATACTGTCGATGAAGACCCGCGCCGAGGCCTCCCAGGTGTAATTGGCAGCGAACGCGACACAATCCTGCCGGGAGGCATCGAGCGCCGCGAAGCAGGCGCTGCG
Source organism: Bradyrhizobium sp. SHOUNA76 (assembly GCF_023006445.1). NCBI lineage: Bacteria > Pseudomonadati > Pseudomonadota > Alphaproteobacteria > Hyphomicrobiales > Nitrobacteraceae > Bradyrhizobium > Bradyrhizobium sp. SHOUNA76. The sequence goes on along the minus strand of NZ_JALBHA010000913.1, from coordinate 454 downwards.
CAGATCGTGATCGAGTGCGCCGACCGGGGCATCGCCGATCACGTCGCGGGGGCCCTTCACCGGGAAGGCCGCAACCGGCAGGCCGCTCGCGAGCGCCTCCAGCAGGACGAGACCGAACGTATCGGTCTTGCTGGGGAATACGAACACGTCGGCGGCCGCATAGATGTCCGCCAGTTCCTCGCCGTGCTTCTCGCCGAGGAAAATCGCATCGGGATAGGTCTCTTCCAGCGCGACACGCGCCGGGCCGTCGCCGACGATCACCTTGGTGCCGGGCAGATCGAGGTCGAGAAAGGCCTCGAGATTCTTCTCCACCGCGACGCGGCCGACCGACAGGAACACGGGGGCCGGCAGGCAGAGATCGACGGCGCGGGGATGGAACAGGCCGGTGTCGACGCCGCGCGGCCACAGCACGACATTGTCAAAACCGCGCTCGGTCAGCTCGCGGGCCAGCGCC
>NZ_JALBHA010000912.1:0-1224 GCF_023006445.1 Bradyrhizobium sp. SHOUNA76 | reverse complement strand
GACGCTGGCGCGAGAGCCGCGGGTGAGCGCGGCGGCCAGCGTGTAGAGCACGCCGGTGCCGGGCGAGGCGACGACGATCAGCGAGGTGAGCAGGAAGGACCAGGACATGGGCGGACCTTATCAGCCCGCCTCGCGGGGAGAAAGCCGACCTTCCCGGCGCCCCTCAGGACAGCTGTGCGAGCTCGGCCTCGCGCAGAACGTCGAGTGGCGCCCAGGGTTTGGCCCAGAACTTGGCGCCCGCGGGCAAGGGCTGCATCAGGGGGCGGCCGGAGGTGACGACGATATCGAGCCTGGGATTGCGGTCCTTGGCGACATGCGCGAGCTCGACCCCGTTCATGCGGCCGGCAAGCTGGACGTCGGTCATCATCAGGCAGAGCACGCCGGCACTCTTGTCGAGCACGCGCTCGGCGGCCTCGGCGCTTTCGCACTGGATGACCTGGTAACCACTCTCTTCCAGCAGAAGACTCAGCATCTCCCGCTGCATGACGTCATCCTCAACGATCAGCGCTGTCGCACGAAATGGCTGTGCTTGTCCCATCAGCGTCTCCCAATGCTTGCTTGCGTAACGTATGTTAAGGAGCCAATTCGCTCTCGGTTCGGTTCCATTCTGAAAAAATGTAAATCATAGTTCCATCGACGAGGGCTTGACGGGGGACATCATGACTGCGATTCGCGGCGCCGTCGCCATCACGGGAGCGGCCAGCGGCATCGGCCGCGCGCTGGCCATCGAGCTTGCGCATCGTGGCTGCGATCTCGCGCTGGCCGATCGCGACGAAGCCGGGCTGAAGAGCCTCGCGACGGAGATCGGAGCAACACGCAAGGTCAGCCTGCACCGCGTCGACGTCGGCGAGGCGAGCGACATCGCACGGTTCGCGGCCGAGGCCATAGCGGCGCATCCCGCGCTCGGCATCGTCGTCAACAATGCCGGCGTGGCGCTAATGGGCTCGTTCGAGGAGATCGACCAGGCGCAGATGGACTGGCTGTTCGACATCAATTTCTGGGGCGTGGTGCACGGCACGCGCGCCTTCCTTCCGCATCTGAAGACGAGACCGGAGGCGCATATCGTCAACCTCTCCTCGATCTTCGGCATCATCGCGCCGCCGGGCCAATCGGCCTATGCGGCGGCGAAATTCGCGGTGCGCGGCTTTTCCGAGAGCGTGCGGCACGAGCTCGCAGTGGCGGGCAGCCCCGTCAGACTGTCGGTCGTGCATCCCGGCGGCGTCG
>NZ_JALBHA010000911.1:0-1240 GCF_023006445.1 Bradyrhizobium sp. SHOUNA76 | reverse complement strand
CGGCGTCCGGCTCCAGGCGGCAAAGCCGGCGCGCGCAGCAGTCACCGCCGCAAGGGCTTGATCCCGCGTGGCATCGGCGATCGGCTTGAGGTCAGCCGTCTCGGCTTTCACGTCAACCAGCAACTGGTCGAGTGCAGCGCGCGCGCCGAATTCGACGCCGCGCGAATTGCGCCGCTCCGGCGCAAAGAGATCGCCGGGCAGCGGAATCTTGGGATGGGCCGCCTGCTGTGGCCGAACGATGGCATCCGCCGGACGCTGCAACAGCGCCGCAACCGGCACGCGATAATCGGCGGCCTGCGCCACGAAGGAGGAATTGGCTCCGTTCTCCAGCAGGCGCCGCACCAGATAGGCCAGCAGGTCGCGATGGCTGCCGACCGGCGCATAGGTGCGGTAGGCGATCTCAGGATGATCCTTGGCGAGCTGCTCGTACAGCGCTTCGCCCATGCCGTGCAGGCGCTGGAATTCGAAGCCGCCGCTATTCCCGGCGAGCTCCAGCACGGTCGCGACCGTCAGCGCATTGTGGGTGGCGAATTGCGGAAAGATGCGGGGCCGCAAGACCAGCAGCTTCGTCGCGCAAGCGACGAAGTTGAGATCCGTCATCGCCTTGCGCGTGAACACGGGATAGCCGTCGAGCCCGCGCTCCTGCGCGCGCTTGATCTCGGTGTCCCAATAGGCGCCCTTGACGAGGCGCACCATCAGCTTGCGGTCGTGCGCGCGGGCGAGTTCGTCGACATAGTCGATCACCGCGCTGGCGCGCTTCTGATAGGCTTGGACCGCGAGGCCAAATCCGTCCCAACCGGTAAGCGAGGGATCGGCGAGCGTTGCCGCGATCACGTCGAGCGACAGCTCCAGCCGGTCGGCTTCCTCGGCATCGACGGTGAAGTTGAGGTCATGGGCCTTGGCGCGCTGCGCGAGGTCCAGCAGCAGCGGCACCAGCTCGGCCATCACCCGCTCCCGGCTGATCGCCTCGAAGCGCGGATGCAGTGCCGAGAGCTTGACCGAGATGCCGGGCCGGTCGGGCAGGGGATGGTTGCCCGCCGCCTTGCCGATGGTTTCGATCGCACTGGCATAGGCATTGAAATAACGGCTGGCATCCGCCGCCGTGCGCGCGGCTTCGCCGAGCATGTCGAAGGAATAGCGCGGCTTCTGGCCGGAGCGCGGGCGGCCCCGCTCCAGCGCCTGCTCGATGGTCTCGCCCAGCACGAAATGACTGCCCATCAGCCGCATCGCCTGGCGCGTG
>NZ_JALBHA010000910.1:0-1259 GCF_023006445.1 Bradyrhizobium sp. SHOUNA76 | reverse complement strand
CGGCGCGAGGCGACGTAATGGCCGGTGGCGAGCGCCTGCGCGCCGAGCTCGCGGGCGGTCTTCAGCAAGTCGCGGAACTTGACCGAGCGGTTGCACTCGATGCACGGCACCGGCGTTTCACCAAGGGCATAAGAGTCGGCGAAATTGTCGATGACGGATTCGCGAAAGCGGTCCTCGTAGTCGAGCACGTAATGGGGAATGCCGAGTTTTGCCGCGACGTCGCGCGCGTCGTGAATGTCCTGGCCCGCGCAGCAGGCGCCTTTGCGATGGGTCGCCGCGCCATGGTCGTAGAGCTGCAGCGTGATGCCGACGACGTCGTAGCCTTCCGCCTTCAAAAGCGCAGCCGTCGTCGAGGAGTCGACGCCGCCCGACATGGCGACAACGACCCTGGTGTCCTCAGGACGGCCTTCGAGATCCAGACTGTTGCGCATGGGCCTTAAGGGTTGTGGCGACGGCGTGCGGCGATCCGCGATGTCATGCTTCTCGCGGGACATCGGCGATCCCCGGGAACTTCAGTTCCCGAAAGGCACGACTGCCCGGTCGAAAGCGGCTGAGAGTAACCTCTTTAATATAGGCGGCATTCCGGTGAAGCAATCACAGGGGCGGCCAGCTTAGGGCAATTCTTGCCGGGCAGGCAGAAATGGCGGGGGCGCGGCAGGCCCCGCGGCGGCGCCCCGAATCATCAAGCTATTGATTTTGCTGAATAAATGCACACGAGGCGACGCTGGCCCGCTCCTTGCTCCCCTGATGCCGAAGATGTTTCCAAGGGGTTGCCTGTGGTCGGTCGTACGTCAGATGTCGTGGCAAGCGTGCAGGTTTCGAGCGCGCAGCAAAAGCCTGCCCGGTCGCAGAGCTCCAAAGAGCCGTCCGCGGACGATAGCTTCGGCTCGCTGGTCGACAGCAACACCCAGGCGATCAGCACCAATGCGGCCGCGCAGGCCCAGGATCGCGCGCCGCGGCGCAGCGATTCATCCTCGTCCTCCGCGGACAAGGGCCCGCGCGACACCTCGTCCACGGATTCGTCCTCGCAAAGCAAGGCGAGCGACGACACCGACGCATCCGCGCCCAGGAACGACAACGCGAGCGATACGACCGCCGATCCGGCCAAGGACGCCGGCAAGCTCAAGGACAAGTCCGAGACATCCGACGCCAAATCGGCTGACAAATCGGCTGATACGTCCGAGGAGGCCAAGGGCGACAAGACCGAGGCCACCGACGGGCTCGCCGTCTCCGCCGATGCCGCGGCGGCCGCGCCGACC